>JANLYC010000421.1:0-16239 GCA_031365435.1 Nocardioidaceae bacterium | reverse complement strand
ACTGCTCATCGCCGGGGCAGCCGTGTTCGGCGACACCGTGTTCGCCCGCGCCGACCCGTTCGAGGTGTACTCGAGCCTGGTGGCTCGCCTGTCACCGTTCGGCCGGCGTACGGACGGGGTCCTGGTGGTGCGTAACCCGCTGGAGAACCTGGACGGCCAGCCGGCCAGACCGGGTCTCGTGGCCGTGGTGTCCGTGCTGCTCGGTTCGACCGCCTTCGACAGCTTCAAGGAGTCGTCGCGGTGGGTGCGCTACTCCTCCTTGCACTTCACCGGCCATGTCGCGCTGCTCAACACCGTCGCCCTGCTGGGCTTCTGCCTCATCGTGCTGGGCACGTTCAGCCTCGCGTCGGCCGCAACCGGCTGGATCGGACACATCGAACGGCGCGGTCTTCCCAACCTGATGGCGCATTCCGTCGTGCCGATCGTGATCGGCTACATCGTGGCGCACTACTTGTCGTTCTTCGTCGCGACCGGCGTCGGCACGCTCCAGCTGCTGGGCGATCCGCTTTCACGTGGCTGGACACTGACGTCCTTCCTCGACGGCGTCGACAAGTATGCGATCTACCAGCACCCCACGATTCTCGCGGTCACCAAGGTGGTGTCGATCGTGACGGGACACGTGCTCGGGATCATCGCAGCGCACGACCGCGCTGTGCGGCTGCTACCTCAGCGGTATGCCGTCATCGGGCAGCTCCCGATGCTCGTCCTCATGGTCGCCTACACCCTCACCGGGCTGTTTCTGCTCTTCTCCTCCTGACCTGCCGGGTCGGCAGCGGCAGGCCGAGGAGCTCGGCCGCCAGGGCTTCGAGTCGGCGCGCGAGCCGAGACTCAGGTGCGCATTCGGTCAGCGTACGGCCGTGCACGAGGGCCTGGTCACAGGCCGGTTGGTCGGCGGGCAGGGTCGCGGTCACGGGTAGCCCGGTCGCCCGGGTGACCATGGCCGCCATCTCGTCGTCAGACCAGCCGAGGCCGGCGCGAGACCGGTTGAGCACGACGTGGGGCGTGACCTGCGGGAGCACCGTACGCAGCTCGTGTACGGCCCGGATGAGCCGGCCCAGGCTGACCGGGTCGGCTGCACCGACGACGACCACGGTGTCAGCGCGCTCGAGCGCTTCGATGGTGGCACCGTTGCGCCGTGGGGCCGCCGTGTCGTAGGACAGCTCTTCGTCCGACTCGAGGTTGAACCCACAGTCCACGACGACTGCGTCGCTGACCTCCGCGGCAGCGTCAAGCACGCGACCGATGAGGATGCTGCCCACCTCGACCCAGCGGTCGGCACGCGGGAGGCCGGTCAGGACCCGCAGCATCGGGGCGACAGTCCGGGCGCTGCGGATGAGCGCGTCGTGCCGCAGCGCCCCCTGGTTCGCAGCGCGACTGGCCGCGAGCAGGCCCGAGGACTCGTCGAGCAAGCCGAGCATCGCGGCCACCGAACCGCCGTACACGTCGGCGTCGACGAGGAGCGTTCGCCGACCGAGCTCAGCGCCGGCCGCGGCGATCCCGCAGGCCACCGTCGTTCGGCCCGGTGCTCCGGTGGGACCCCAGACAGCAAGCACCGGCCCCCGCGCGTCGCCGTTCTGTCGTTCCGCGTCGGCATGGTCGGTCGGGTTCCACGATGGCGTTGCTCGCGCCCCGAGGCCCTCCGTGCATGCCTCGTCCACGAGCTCCTCGAGGAGCGGGAGCCGGCCGGCATCGATGACACGGCCGACTCCCAGCTGGCGAAGCCGGTCCTCGTCGGGGCTACGTCCACCGTCGACGAGCTCGGTCATCCCGAACACCTGGACGTCTTCTCGCTGGAGCCGTGCCACCACCGTGGCGTCGATGCCGCGTAGCTGTGCCGAGACGATCGCCGCGTCGGCCTGCCGCGTGGCTGCGGTGGCGAGCAGGTCGGGGACGTCGACGCAGCGGCGCACCACGTGCAGACGCCCCTGGTCGGCCGCCGCCAGCAGCTCGGCTTCGAATACCGCGCTGCCGACCGCGACCAGCACTCCGATCGGCTGACCCGAGCCGGCCACGTCAGCCGCCGACCCTGACGAGGATCACATCGGCGTCGCGCAGCCCGTCGAGGACGTCGCCCACGGGCGTCCGGTCAGGCAGCGCCACGAGCACCTGGCGCTGTGCTTCCAGCCCGCCGGGACCCGAGGCGCCGATCGCTGTCACCGTGACACCCGCGAGGACCCGGACGGACCGCCGGCGGTCGGCGGCTCCGGACGCACTCGACGGTACGGCCCACACATCGACCGTCGTACCCACCTGCAGACCGGCCGGGATGCCGCGAGGGCCGACGCCGAGCGGCAGCTGGTCGGGTCGTCGGCTAGGTTGGCGCAGCGCGCCGACCGGCAGCAGCTCGCCTGCGGCGAGGTCCCGAGTGAGCACCGCATGCTGAGGCGGGGGCTGGTCGGCCGACCAGTAGCGGTCCGCGGTCGATGCATCGGCGAAGCCGACCCGCTCGAGGTGAAGATCCGCCGTCGTGACCTCGCTGCCCGCCCGGAGGTCGTCGGTGGCGATCCACACCGTGACGCCGTCGTTCCCGCCGGCGAACAGCGCCGCCCCGGCTGCTACAGAGGACAGCACGAGAACCACGCCCAGCCACAGCCTCGGGTCCCGCCACCGGTGCACTCGGACACGCTGTGCCGTAGGGGAGACTCCGGCGTGGTCTCTCGTCGGGTCCGCGTCGGACGGGCGGGAGACGTCGCGGTGTGAGAGCGACATGAGGGACATTCTTGCCACATCGCGGACGACTTGTGAAGAGTTGTCCACACCCATGGGGTCCGTCGACCGGGGTCGGGGCGTGCGTGACACAATCCACCGCATGGCCGACGCCCCCCGCGCCCGATTTCTGGCTCTGGCAGACGTGGCCCAGGTGCTCAACATCTCGGTGGCCCAGGCCTACGCCCTGGTCCGGCGCGGCGACCTCCCGGCGATCAAGGTCGGCGGACGCGGGCAGTGGCGCGTCGAGGTCGAAGCGCTCGAGGCCTACATCGCCGGCGCCTACACGTCCACCGCGCAGTACATCAAGGAACATCCGTTCGTCGGGGACGAGTCGCGCGCCGACGAGACGGCCGACCTCGACTGAGGCGCCGGGTCAGGCCCAGCCGCTCGGGGGTCGTCCGATCGTCGACAGCGCCGCGAACGGCACCATCAGGCCGCGGTCCGGAGCCCTGACATCGACGCTCCGGGCGCGCTGGACGAGATCCAGATGGTCCACGCCGACGCGCTCAGGTGTCCCCGTGCGCTGCGATCCGTCGCGCAACCGGCAGCGTACGGGCGCCCGGTCGCGGACGATCGCGCGCAACGGCGCCGCCAGACCGAGGCGTGCCCGTACCTGGCTGCCGGCGCCGGCCGCGTGCGCGCGCCGCGACAGGTCCACCACGCCGAGGACCGCAGGAGTCAGGACGAGCAGCTCACCGCCGGTGGGCTCCTCGACCAACAGCCAGTCCGCCCCGATCGCCGTCAACCGACCGACCACCTCACCGGCGCCGTGCACGTGCAGCCTCAGCGTCGACCCGACGGCCGCGCTGGCTCGTTGGGCCCACGCCACCTGCCCTTGCTCGGCTCGCGTGCGGTCGGCGATCTCAGCATCGATCTCGGCGCTCTCCCAGGCCGTGGCCTGCGCCTCGAGGTCGGCGAACAGCTCAGTCCAGCGCATGGGCGGCAGGCTACGTCGACCGGACAGGTCGTGCCGAGAAGCTGGGGACAAAGCATTGACGATAGAAGCAATCATAAGTTAAACAAAGCAAATGGATGCAAACAGCTCGATTGACGGTCTGATAGCTCCGGGAGCCATGGCCCTTGCCGCGGCTGCCCTTGCCGTCCTCGCCTGCTGTCTGCTGATGGCCCTCCTCGAGGCCGGTCTGGTCGCCCTCGCCGACGCCGCACCCTGGCGCCACTCGCCTGCGCCGCATCTCGTACGACGGTTGGCGTTCGGGCTCTGCGGCGTGAGCCTGACGCTGCCGCCGCTGGCCGCCGCGGCTGCGATGGACGCCTCGCCGCCCGCCGTTGCCGTCGCCGCCGGCCGTCACGAGCACTCGTGTCCGCCGGCCTGCGCGGGTCGGCTCGACGGCCTCCGGCTGCCTGACCTGCCGGTCCGTGAGCAGCCGAACCGCCCGGCCGGCATCGAGGTTCGGCCCGGCGACTGCTTGTGGAGCATCGCCACCGACCGGCTGCCGCCGGCTGCGGGCGACAGCGAGATCGCCGCGTTCACCCGAGCGATCTACCGCACCAACCACGCCCGGATCGGCCCCGATCCCGACCTCATCTTCCCCGGCACCCTGCTCACGGACCCGGAGGCAACGCGATGACACGACCTGCCACGATGCACTCACCTGCTCGCTCGCCGTTGGCGGCACCGGCCGCCCGACGCTGGCAACGGCCCGACCACACCGAAGGCCCGGACGAGGCCTACACCCAGGGCGCTCTCGCCCTCACGTACCCACTGCCCGGTGGCCTGGAGGCCTGGCCTCGACCGAGCGCGCTGACCGTGGTGACGGGTGTGCGCGACCAGGAGCCCGGCCCCGATTCCGTTCCCGACCCAGAGCCGTGGGCGGCCAGGTTCATCCAAGCGGTGGTCGAGGTGGTGAGCAGCGACCGTCCTCTCACGCAGCTCGCCCGCTGGACCGATCCCCGCGTCTACGACGACCTGGCTCAGCGCCGCGCCCGGGTCGCCCAGCACCGCAAGCCGGGCCAGCTCCGGTCCGGTCGACAGCAGGTGGCCACGGTCCACGTCCGCCAGTCAGCTTTCGACAGCGCCGAGGTCGCGGCGCGGGTGACGCTGGGCCGGCGGTCGCGGGCGATCGCCGCACGGCTGGACTTCCAGCGCGGACGGTGGCTGTGCACCGCCATCACGTTCGGTTGAGCCGGTGCCTCGTCAGGCGTTGCGCCGGGCGGGATCCCCGTGGCAGCGCTTGAACTTGCGACCCGACCCACACGGGCACAGATCGTTACGCGCCACGCCGGCGAACTCGTCGTCGGCCTCCTCCGCCTGGATCATCGTGCCGGCGTCACCGTCGACCGTCGGGGCCGAGTACGACAACTTCTTCGGAGTGGACGGCGCTGCGAGGCCCTTGGCCACGATGTGCGGGCGGTGGTCCTCGGGCTCGTGGACCACTGCCGTCTCGTCGGCCGTCGGAGCGATCTCGTCAACGGCGTCAGGTTCCTCGTCGATCGTCACCTCGACGTTGAACAGGTAGCCGACAGACTCCTCCTTGATCGAGTCCATCATGGCGCTGAAGAGCTCGAAGCCCTCGCGCTGATACTCGACCAGGGGGTCGCGCTGGGAGTATGCCCGCAGCCCGATCCCCTCGCGCAGGTAGTCCATCTCGTAGAGGTGCTCACGCCACTTGCGGTCGAGCACCGACAGGAGCACCCGTCGCTCGAGCTCGCGCATGACCTCCTCGCCCAGCGCCTCCTCCCGGACGGCATACCGGGCGTGGGCGTCGGCGGTGAGCTCCTCGGTCAACATCTCCCGGGTCAGCCCCTCGAGCCCCCCCGCCTGCTCCTCGAGCTCGGCGCGGGTCACGCTGACCGGGTACAGCGTCTTGAGCGCCGTCCACAAGGCGTCGAGGTCCCACTCCTCGGGGAAACCTTCGGTCGCCCCGTGAACGTAGGCCTCGATGGTCTCGTCGAGCATGCCGCGGATCTGGTCCTGCAGGTCCGCGCCGGCCAGGACCTGACGACGCTCGCCATAGATGACCTCGCGCTGGCGGCTCATCACGTCGTCGTACTTGAGGATGTTCTTGCGGGTCTCGAAGTTCTGGCTCTCGACCTGCGCCTGGGCGGACGCGATGGCGCCGGTGACGCGCTTGTTCTCGATGGGGACATCGTCCGGGATCTTCATCGTCGTGAGGACCCAGTCGACCCAGTCCGACTTGAACAGCCGCATGAGGTCGTCCTCGAGCGACAGGTAGAAGCGCGACTCCCCCGGGTCGCCCTGACGACCGGAGCGGCCTCGTAGCTGGTTGTCGATGCGTCGCGACTCGTGGCGCTCGCTACCGACGACGTACAGACCTCCGGCGTCGTTGACCTCGTCGTGCTCGGCAGCGACCTGCCCCTTCATCTTCTCGTGCGTGGCGGGCCAGGCTGCTTCGTACTCCTCGGAGTGCTCGACCGGGTCGAGGCCCTGACGGCGCAGCTCCTCGTCGGCGAGGAACTCGACCGAGCCGCCGAGCATGATGTCGGTGCCGCGGCCGGCCATGTTGGTCGCGACCGTCACGGCACCCTTGCGTCCGGCCTGCGCGACCACGTGGGCTTCACTCTCATGGTGCTTGGCGTTCAGCACCGTGTGCGGGATGCCGCGGCGCTTGAGCAGGTCCGACACGTGCTCGGACTTCTCGACCGACGTCGTGCCGAGCAGCACGGGCTGACCATTGGCGTGCCGCTCGGAGATGTCGTCGACGATCGCCTGGTACTTCGCGTCGACGGTGCGGTAGACGAGGTCCGGCTGGTCGGCGCGGATCATCGGCCGGTTGGTCGGGATCGGGATCACGCCGAGCTTGTAGATCTTGTCGAACTCCGACGCCTCTGTCATCGCGGTACCGGTCATGCCGGCGAGCTTCTCGTACAGCCGGAAGTAGTTCTGCAGGGTGATCGTGGCCAGGGTCTGGTACTCCTCGCGGATCTGGACGCCCTCCTTGGCCTCGATCGCCTGATGGAGACCTTCGTTGTAGCGACGACCGTGCAGCACGCGGCCGGTGTGCTCGTCGACGATGAGCACCTCGCCCTCGACGATGATGTAGTCGCGGTCGTTGCGGAACAGCTCCTTGGCCTTGATCGCGTTGTTGAGGAACGAGATGAGCGGCGTGTTGACTGCGTCGTAGAGGTTGTCGATGCCCAGGTGGTCCTCGACGCGGGTGATGCCGTCCTCGAGCACGGACACGGTGTGCTTCTTCTCGTCGAACTCGTAGTCGACCTCGTTGTGCATGCGGGCGACGAGCGAGGCGAACTCGCCGTACCACTTGACCTCGTCCTCCGACGGTCCGGAGATGATCAGCGGTGTGCGCGCCTCGTCGATCAGGATCGAGTCGACCTCGTCGACGATCGCGTAGTGGTGGCGACGCTGGACGCATTCCTCGATCCGGCTGGCCATGTTGTCGCGTAGGTAGTCGAAACCGAACTCGTTGTTGGTGCCGTAGGTGATGTCGGCGTGGTAGGCCTCGCGACGCGCGTCGGATGTCATCTGCGGCAACACCATGCCGACCGTCATGCCGAGGAAGTGATAGATCCGGCCCATCCACTCGGCGTGGTACTTGGCCAGGAAGTCGTTGGTCGTCACGACGTGCACGCCCTCTCCGCTCAGCGCGTTCAGGTACGCCGGCAGGGTGGCGACCAGGGTCTTGCCCTCACCGGTCTTCATCTCGGCGATGTTGCCGAAGTGCAGGCAGGCTGCGCCCATGACCTGGACGTCGTATGGTCGCTGCCCCAGCACTCTGCGGGCCGCCTCGCGCACGGTCGCGAACGCCTCAGGCATGATCTCGTCGAGGGCCTCACCCGCCGCCAGCCGTGCCCTGAACTCCCCGGTCTGCGCCCGCAGCTCGTCGTCGGTCATCGCGGTGAAGTCGTCCTCGACGGCATTCACCATCGCGGCGACGGCCTCGAGCTTGCGGCGTTGCTTGCCTTCGCCGATGCGGAGGACTTTGTCGAGCAATGCGGGCACGGGGTGGCTCCTGGTGTCATCACAACGGGCCCGGCCCCGGACTCAGGGGCGGGCGTCGCCCATCTTAGGCGACTGCGACGGCGAGCCGGGGGCTCAGGTCGCCGCGTCCCTCGAGACGGATCGAGGTGAGCCCGAGCCAGCCGGCCAGACTCGTCAGCTCGGCGGCCAGCTCGGATGCGGTCTCGTCGGGAGCGTCAGGCTCGGCATACGCACCCTGGACGATGAGGATGCCGGCCTTGCGGTCGGCCTTGAGGTCGACCCGGGCGACCAGCTGCTCCCCGAGCAGGAAGGGCAGGACGTAGTAGCCGAACACCCGCTTCGGCTCGGGCACGTAGATCTCGATCCGGTAGTGGAACCCGAACAGGTGCTCGGTGCGCCTGCGCTCCCACACCACGGGGTCGAACGGGCTCAGCAAGGCTCTCGCGTCGACGCGCCGCGGTAGCCGGGCGTCGCGGTGGAGGTATGCCGGTACCTGCCAGCCCTCGATCGACACCGGGAGCAGCTCCCCCGCCTCGACCAGGGCGGCCACGGCGACCTTGGACTCGTCAGGCGCCATCCGGTAGTAGTCGCGCAGGCAGAACTCGGTCGCGACCCCATGGGACCTCGCGGCCAGGCGGATCAGCTCGATGTGCGCCTCGGCCGGCGTGGGGACCGGCTGGGCCAGGATCTCGGCTGGGATGACCCGCTCCGGGATGTCGTAGAGCCGTTCGAACGAGCTGGTGCGACCCGCGGCTGTCACCTCGCCGGCGAAGAAGAGGTATTCGAGGGCCTGCTTGACCTCAGACCAGTTCCACCCCCAATCGACCTTTGTGGTGGGCAGGTCGTCGTCGATGTCGCGCGCCGTGACGGGACCGCTGGCCTTGACGTCCTGGAGCACTCCCGCGACCAGGTCGGGCTTACGCGCCGCAATGCTGCGGGGACCACCCCACGCGTTGGTGTCGGCTTTGTCCATCCGGTGCCGCATGTAGGGCCAGAGCTCGACCGGCATGTAGGCCGCCACGTGGGCCCAGTACTCGACCAGCCGCCGAGGTCTCGTGGTCGCCGCGCGCTGCAGGAGCGACACGTCATACGGACCCATCCGGCTGAACAGCGGCATGAAGTGGGCGCGCTGCAGCACATTGACCGAGTCGATCTGGAGCACCCCCGTGCGCTGGACCGCGCGGGTCAGGCTGCGCATCGTCGGCGTCGTGTGGCGTGGGTCGAGAAAGCCCTGAGCGGCGAGCGCGATGCGTCGGGCCTGCGAACGGCTCAGCGACTCGCGGGAGCGGGTTGGGCCCATCAGTCGATGGTGCCAGCGAGGTCCGAAATCAGGGGATGTCGAGCAACTTCTCGCGAACCGCGTACATTACCGCTTCCATCCGGGAGTGCAGCTGCAGCTTCTCCAAGATGTTGCGGACGTGGTTCTTGACCGTGTTCTCGCTGATGAAGAGGTCTCGGGCGATCTCGCGGTTGTTGAGCCCATGAGCGACCAGGTTCAGCACCTCGAGCTCGCGGTCGGTCAGCCTGGGCACCATCGTGTCCGGCTTGGTGCCGATCCGGGAGATCGTCTTGAACTCCTCGAGCAGCTTGGCCGCCATGGACGGGCTGATCAGTGACTGGCCGTCGGCGACCAACCGGACCGCCTGCGCGACCTGGTCGATGGATGCGTCCTTGAGCAGGTAGCCCGAGGCGCCGTTCTTGATCGCGTCGTAGAGGTCGCCCTCCTCGTCGGAGACGGTCAGCATGATGATCTTCGCCGACGGCGCCACCTGCTTGATGCTCCGGCAGGCCTCGATCCCCGACCGCTTCGGCATCCGGACATCCATGAGCACGACGTCCGGGACCGTCGCGGCCGCCAGCTCGGTGGCTTCGTCGCCGTCGGACGCCTCTCCGACGACCTCGATGTCGTCCTCGGCAGCCACCAGCATGATCAGTCCGCGACGAAAAAGCTCCTGGTCGTCGACGACCATGACGCGAATAGGTTCGCGCCGCGGTGGTAGCTCGGCGACCTCGTCCATGGCGGAAATCATGTCAGATGCGGCTGACTCCCGCGTATGGTCGGTTGTTTTGCCCGGCTGCGTCCCGGGCCTCAGTCCGTCAGCCGGATGACACCGTAGTCGTAGCCCTTTCGCCGGTAGACGACCGACGCCTGTTCGCTTTCCTTGTCGATGAACAGGTAGAAGTCGTGGCCGACGAGCTCCATCTCGTACAACGCCTGGTCCAGCGTCATCGGCGCCGCAGGATGAGACTTCTCGCGGACCACGAGAGGGCCGTCGCCCATCACCGTGATCGGCCCTTCCTTGTGCTCGAGGCCCTCGTCTTCCGGCTCGGCAGGTCGGACCGCCCTACCGTCGGAGTCGGCCATCGCGTGCGCCAGGGAGGTGGGCGTACGAGCGCCGTGGTGGATGCGTCGACGGTCGGCGGCCTTCCGGGCTTGCGCGCTGAGCCGGTCGACGGCTTTGTCGAGTGCGGACATCTTGTCCTCGGCGGCCGCCTCTGCGCGAATCACGGGACCTTTGCTGCGAATCGTGATCTCGACACGGACCTGCTGGTCGGACAAGCGTGGGTTGGCCTCCTGGGAGACCTCGACGTCGACACGGATGACGCGTTGGTCGTACTTCTCGAGCCGGGTCAGCTTCTCTTCGACATGGCTACGGAACCGGTCTGAAATCTCGCAGTGACGACCTTTGACCACGACGTCCACACGTGCCTCCTTCGTGATGAGAGCGCGCCTGACGAGGCCGACGGCCTGGCCAGCTCGACGCCCATGCGGGGATGCTCCGGCGTGAGAATGCTGGGAACGGTGACGATGCCGGACGAGGTGCGACCTCGCTCGTCGAGACCTCGCCCGTCGAGAGAGTGGCACCCGTCCGTCCGACCTGGTCTTCGACCCCACACTCGCCTGCTGAGGCGGTCGCAGCTTGGTGCCACTACTGACCTTCTCCCGGTTGCCGAGGGCATCTGACCCTCACCGAGGCAGGACTTACTGCTAAGCCGCTCCGTGATCGTCCGACGCGCTCGACGAGCGACCGCGGCGGACTTACGTGGGCCGTTTTGCCTGCGGCTGGCATCGGCTTGCCGACCGGGACCCCGCGCGAGCGGGACCCCATCGACGCAACCACGGACCCGGACGGGTGCCATGAGTCGACCCTAGCCGCTCACGAGAGTGGCCGACACCCGAGCACCCCACAGTCAACCGGACGGACTAGGCGGCGGCACCCGTCGGCGCGTGGCCGCCACGACGGCAACGCCGAGCACGTGGCCGCCGCCGGCGGTGACAGCCCTGCTGGCCTCGGCGGCGGTGGCTCCGGTGGTGATGATGTCGTCGACGATGATCGACTCACGTGCGTCGGACCGCCGTCTGCAGACGAACGCGCCGCTGAGGTTCACCGCGCGCTCGGCGGCCCCGAGACCGGACTGGTCGGCCGGGGCGCGTACCACCGACAGCGCCGGTGACAGGACCGCCCGGATGCCCATCCGAGTCAGCGCCCGCCCGGCCGTCCAGGTGATCCGCCGTAGCGGGTCGTGGCCGCGCTCGCGGACGACGCTTCGCCGAGACGGCACCGGCACCAACCGGAGCGGATCGGTCAGCTTGCGGTCGGTAGTGGTCACGACGCCGAGAACAGCCAGCGCCAGGGCGAGTCCGAGCGGTCGGGCCAAGGACAGCCGGCCGGCCTCCTTGTGCGCCAGCAGGACGGAGCGGACCACGCCGGAGTAGTCGGCCGTCGCCCAGACCGGCGGCAGGCCCGCCGGGCAGGGTCGCGGCGTCGTCCGGAGCGGGACCCCGCCGAGCAGAGCGTGCTCGCAGGCGGCACACAGCGACCGGCCGGGGCGCTCGCATCCCACGCAGGCCGCACCGAGGAGCAGGTCCGCACAGGCGGCCCGGGTCGAGCGCAGGTCCATCTGACCAGGGTCGGCGTCGTTGGGTGGTAGCCGTCCGGTGCGCGCGGATCGGGGGATCGGCGCCGGCTGTACCTCCGTCTGTGGACCGACGTCTCAACCCGGGTAGAAGGGGTCGCGGATCTTCGCCGGTCCACCCGTCTGAAGCCACTGCGAGTCCGGGGTCTGCACGAAGACCTGACCGCGTGCATCACCGATCACTGTCGGCGTCTCGATGTTCGGGCCCGCCGCCAACGTGTTGGGCTTGATGGGCAGGAATCCGCCGAACGGCGTGACGAGGGAGCCGTCGATGCTGAACTCCGACGGCTCGGGCTGTCCTCCGGCGGCATCGCCGAGGGCGGCGACCGACGTCGGACTGAACCAGCTCACGCTCGAGACCCGCTGAGGCGGGATGCCCGCAGTGACGACCCGTTGGGCCTTCGCCAGCGTCACCTGGGTCGGCGCCTGCGGATCGCGGTTGATCACGGAGATGACGAGGTGCCGGTGTCCGGTCCTGCCCACCACGGCCGCCAGCCGGACACCGTCACGAGAGACCGCGATGCTGTTGACGGACTTGCCGGTGATGCCCGGCGCGTCGATCTCGCGCGTCCCGGCGTCGTTGGCCACGAACAGCCGAGCACCATCGGGTCGGTTGTCGACCAACCAGAGCTGCTGGTAGATGTCCCACGAGGGTTTCAACACCGAGGAGCCGCCGCGGAACCAGACACTCGCCCCGGTCGCGGCCGCCCCCAGCGCCGACACGGTGACAGTCGTGCCGTCACCGCTCACCACGGCGGCGTTGGCTCCGTCCGGGTCGACGGCAGCCGAGCGGGCACCACGAGACGCCTCCTTGATGGGGCCGGCGACCGTGACCGTGTCGGTGTCCGTGACCGAGACCAGGCCCTGGCTGGTGAGTCCGTACAGCTGTCGGCTCGAGGCCAGCCCGGCCGGGTCGTATCCGGAGAAGTCATCGATGCTGATCTGCTTGCCGACCCCGAGGTCGATCCTGGTGCCGCCGACGGTCACGATGATGGTCTTGACCTCCTGCAGGGGCCGCAAGGTCCAGGCCAGCTGGGCGGCGAACAGCCGACGGTCGTTGGCCGACAACGCCAAGATGTCGTCGCTGAGCGGAACCTCGGCCACGCCTTGTGGCGAGATCGAGACACCCACGTCAACGGTCGTGGTCGACGGCACACTGCTGCTCACCGCCGCCGCGATGTCGGGGGTCGGTCCACGGAGGAGGTCTTTGACCAAGGTGGTGGCGAGACTGTCACCGAGCAGCATGTGGACGGGGTCGGCCGTCAGGATCTTCTTGGCCAGGTCGAAGTAATAGAGGGAGAACGACCCGTAGTAGGTCAGGAAATAGTCCTGGTCGACGTACGACCCCGGCAACGGGTTTCGCAGCCGCCACTCCCCGTTGACCCGCGACATGGTGAACCCGGCCTTGATCGCAGCCGTCGCCGGCCGTGCGGTCGACCAGGTCCCACGATCGTCGAGCGAACCCAGCGCCTGGGCGTTGAACACCACCGAGTCGGCCTTCTCGGACACGCGGGGTTGGTCGGAGTCGGTGTAGACGATGAGCCGGTCGCTCGGGCTCCACTCAGCCGCCGCCGACGGGGTGAGGAACTTGCGTACGACCTCGGGCGCGGGAGGGAAGGCCAACATCGCGGCGAGATAACCGGCGGCGATCTCCTTGCGGCCGGCGCCGGGTCGGGGACCATCCGGGGCGTTCCTGCTCAGCGGCCGCTCGTCCTGCGCCCCGAGCGCCCGTCCCGCATGGACCGACGAGCTCTCGGGGATGGACACGCAGCCGGTCGCCGCGGCCAGCAGCACGCCCGCCGCCACGGCACGACTGATCAGGTGTGTCTTCACGCGCCACCTCGCCGGTGATCGTGGGGGTAGCGGGCATACGGAGCACCCACAGGCATCGGCAGTCGCTCTGCCGGGATCAGCGGCAGTGGTGAGCGACCAGGCCGATCCCCCGCACGCTTCGGCAAGGTCAGCCGGAAGACCGAACCCTGACCGGGCTCCCCCCAGGCGTCCAGAGTCCCTGCGTGCAGGGCGGTGTCCTCCACCGCGATGGAGAGACCGAGGCCGGTGCCGCCGCGCGTGCGCGCCCGGGCCGGGTCGGCCCGCCAGAAGCGGTTGAACACCAAGGTCTCCTCGCCGGGTTTCAACCCGATGCCGTGGTCCCGCACGCTGAGCGCGACGGCATCGTCCGAACCGGCCACGCGCACCTCGATGTCACCTCCCGCGCCGTACTCGATAGCGTTCACGACCAGGTTGCGCACGATCCGCTCGATCCGGCGGATGTCGACTTCGGCCGTACAGCTCGGCGCCCCCTGGGGCGACGCGGTCGGCGGCGTGATGACCGTGATGGTCGATCCCCGCAGCTCAGCCAGCGCGCGGTTGTCGCCCACGACCCGCCGGGCCACCGCGCCCAGATCGACACGGGACAGGTCCAGCACCGCCGCGCCGGCGTCGAACCTGCTGATCTCGAGCAGATCGGTCAGCAACCCCTCGAAACGGTCGAGCTCGGCCTGCAGCAGCTCAGCCGAGCGCGCGGTGGCGGGGTCGAAGTCCAGCCGGGAGTCGTGCAGGACGTCGGCGGCCATCCGCACCGTCGTCAGTGGGGTACGCAGCTCGTGACTGACATCGGACACGAACCGTTGCTGGACACGTGACAGCTCCTCGAGCTGTCGGATCTGACGCTGCAGGCTGCCCGCCATCTGGTTGAAGGAGATGCCCAGCCGGGCGATGTCGTCCTCACCGCGCACGTGCATGCGCTCCTCGAGCCGACCGGCCGCCAACCGTTCGGCGATCCGCCGTGCCAGTCGCACCGGGGTGACCACCTGTCGGGTGACGAGCCAGGCCACGACGCCCAGCAGGACGACGAGCAGCGCACCGGTCGTGATGAGCGCACCGCGAACGACGAAGAGGGACTGCTGCTGTTCGCTGAGGGGATACACGTAGAACAACCCGTACCGCTGGCCCGTGCCGGTGACACTGATCTGGCTACCCACCGCGATCCCCGGAACCGGGTCGAGGGCCCCATCACCGAAGACGACCCGGGTGAACACCCACCAGGTCCCCGGCTCGCTGGTGACCTTCTGCATGAGCGAGGCGGGAATCGACGCCTCTGGGACGATGTCGCCGGACGACCGGCTGCCCCCGGTCGCCGCTGCGTCGGGCTGGGCCGGTGCCAGCGGCCCCACGATCACGACAGAGAAGTCCTCGCGCGCGGCGTCACGTGGTGCCAGCGTCTCGACGAGACCTTTCAGCAACGGGCCGATGGCGAACTGGTCGGTGAGCTCGGCGCCGTCCAGCTTGGCTTGCGCGGTGACAGCTCCCGACCGCGCCTGGGCGATCGAGGTCAGCTCCTTGCTCTCGAGCAGACCCGTCGTGACCTGTCGGAGCAGGATCCAGCCGGCCAGAAGCGTGAGAATCGTCGACAGGACGACGGTCCCGATCACGACCCGTGCCTGGATGGAGCGTCGCCACATGCCAGCGACCTGCCGGACCGGAGCGGCCGCCAGGTAGCCCGCGGACCGCAGCCCCGGAGCGAGTCGCGCGAACGGACTCACGGCTGCCCCTGGTCGGCCTGACACGGGCTGACTCCCTCGACTCCGTGCCGGCCCGGCCGGCTACCGCGTGCCGACAGGGTCGCCGGCCTTGTATCCCACGCCGCGGACCGTCATCACGATCTGCGGGTTCTCGGGATCGATCTCGACCTTGGACCGCAGCCGCTGGACGTGCACGTTGACCAGCCGGGTGTCTGCCGCGTGACGGTAGCCCCAGACCTGCTCCAACAGCACCTCGCGGGTGAACACCTGCCACGGCTTGCGTGCCAGGCAGACCAGGAGGTCGAACTCCAGTGGGGTCAGCGACAGCGGCTCGTTGTCGCGTTTGACAGTGTGTCCGGCCACGTCGATCACGAGATCGCCGATCTCGAGCGCCTCGGGAGCGGACTCCTCGAACTTGCGCAGTCGGGCTCGTAACCGGGCGACGAGCTCCTTGGGCTTGAAAGGCTTCACGACGTAGTCGTCAGCTCCCGACTCGAGACCGACGACGATGTCGACCGTGTCGCTCTTGGCCGTGAGCATGATGATGGGAACTCCGGACTCGTGCCGGATCTCACGGCATACGTCGACGCCGTCCTTGCCCGGCAGCATCAGGTCGAGCAGGACCACGTCGGGCTTGAACTCGCGGACGACCGCCATCGCGCGGTCGCCCGAGGAGCAGACCCGGGGCTCGAAACCCTCGTTGCGGAGCACGATCGTGAGCATCTCGGCCAGGGACGAGTCATCGTCGACCACGAGGATCTTGCCGCGATGGTGCCGAACGGGCTCCGCCGCAGCGGCTGGACCTGCGTTCACGCTGCTCCCTCGCCTTCCGGTCTCGCTGGGGGTCCGCACGGCGCCGTCGCCGTGAACGCGTCACCACACCCTGGGAAAAGGGTACGTCGCGGCAGCACCGATGCGGTGCTGCGACTACCCACACGCGAGGACAATCGTGCTGAGTCAGCCCGCTGACCCGGGAGTCACAGGATGAATGGCAACGTCAGTAGCGGTAGTGATCCGACTTGAACGGACCCTCGACGGGGACACCGAGGTATTTCGCCTGCTCGGCGGTGAGGTTCGTGAGCGAGACACCCAGCGCCGCCAGGTGCAGCCGGGCCACTTCTTCGTCGAGATGCTTGGGCAGGACGTAGACGTCGGTGGGGTACTCGTCGG
>JANLYC010000407.1:0-2219 GCA_031365435.1 Nocardioidaceae bacterium | reverse complement strand
TAGCTCCCTCGGCCGCGCCGCCGCGGTTGGTCGAGGCCGCGAAGCAGTCATTGGCAGCCGCTCTCGGCATCGCGTCGAAGCTCGGAGACCGTGGCGCGGGGCTCGCCGGCGGTGCCCGCCAGGCTTTCGTCGACGGGATGGGTAGCGCTCTCGTGATATCGACCGGTGCCCTGGTCGTGGCTGCGCTCGTCCTCGTGGTGGCGATCCCCGGTAGAAACGTGCGATCAGACGAGGCGGGGGACGTGGCGGACCCTGACGACGCTCGCGTCGACGCCGCAGTCAGCGGCCGATGATGAGGTGCGTGGTGCTGGTGCGACCGGTGTCGGAGACCTCCGGCTTCGGCTGTACGGGGATGACGCGGCCGCCGGTCATCGAGAGGCATCCGTTGTAGCACCACTGCTTGACCAGGACCCATTCGACCGTGCTGTCGTCGTCGGTCATCTGGCCGCGTTCCTGGCCGGTGAGCCGGGTGCCGCACTCGGGGCACGTCCCCGCGAGAATGCGATGGCGGACGAGCTCCATGGGTTGATTCTCATCCATGTGTCAAGAGTCCCGACGCCCTGTCACGATCCCGGTGAACCGCTCGCTGAACGCCCGGCGTGCGACGTCATCCGGTGCGGCGGTAACGGCCGTCGAAGGCGATCTTCCAGCTCGCGCCCTCGTCGCTGGACACCTCCCACGCCTGGCGCACTTCATCGCTGGCGTCGCTGGGGGTCCACGTGATCCGCTGGAGGTCGCTGCGGGTCGGGTCGTCCTCCGCCGGCGCCACCCCCTCGAGCACCATGGTGCCGTCGCGCCAGCCACCGTCGAGCTGGAGCAGGGTCCCGGTCGCGTCCACCCAGGTCTGATGCCAGCAGCCACGCATGGCGTCGTACGCGCTGAGGCTGCGACCCTCGATGCCACCGGCCCCGCGCCAGTGCTCCGCAAGCGCGCCGGTGCCGAAGAGTGCGGAGATCGTGTTCGTTCCCACGTGCTTGCCATGTGGTCCGAAGACCTCCCACTCGCCGATCCAGAAGTCGAAGGCGTGGGACGGGTCGGCGGCGGTGGTCATGACGTGATGGTAGGGCGGGGCGACCCGCCGTGGGCGCGGCCAGGCGAGTCTTGACCGGCTCGCAACCAGGGTGTGACCGGGCGGCGATCAGGATCGCGGGCTCTGCTTCATCGCCGGGTGGCGGATCTCGTCGCACATCTGGTGCGGGTGGTAGACGACCTTGGCGTAGACCGGCCGGACCTGGTGGTCCGGAGTGTGGAGTCCGACCTGGTGTCGAGACGGCGTGGGTGAGGCCGGTGTCGATGCGGCGTACGCGGCCCCCATGAGCGCGGCGAACACGATGGCGATGAGTACCTGGACGGTCACGAGGGTCAATCGGGTGAGTGGCATGTCTGCCTGCTTCCTTTACGGCGCGAGTCGGTCGATCTCCGCGGCCAGCCGCAGGTCGTTGTCGGTGAGGCCACCTGCCGAGTGTGTCGAGAGCCGGAAGGTGACGGTGGTCCACCGGATGTCGATGTCCGGGTGGTGGTCCATGGCGTCGGCGATCGCGGCCACCTCGGCGACGAGCCGGATCCCGTGGGCGAACGTGTCGGCCGTGATGTCGCGCCGGATCGTGTCGCCGCCTTCGAGGGTCCAGTCGCTCAACATGGAGCTGAGAGCGTCGTCGATCTGAGCTTGGTTCAGTACATCGGCCATGGCCTCACCGTACGCCGCTCACGGACGTGACGGGGTGACGTATCTGCGTGGATCCGTGAGTGCTCCTGATGACATCCATTCCCGGTCGTGTCGAGGGGGCCGACCATGTCGATCATGTTCAGCAGGTTGTTCTGGAGTCTTACCGTCGAGCGAGCCGTCAAGTCGTTCGCGCAGGCGTTGGTCGCGTTGCTCGGGGCCGGGGGCATGGACCTGTTCCACGCCCCGTGGTACGCGATGCTGTCGACCGCGACGATGGCGGCGGTCCTGTCGGTGCTCACCTCGGTGGCGTCCGCACGGGTCGGCCCGGCCGATGATCCCTCGCTGGTGTCCACGAAGACGCCACGGGTGGCGCGGCAAGGCGCGCATCTCCCCGCCGCCGCCTGACCCGGGAGTCCGAAGTCGACGCCGGCGGCCTCGCTGCCCGACCGCGGACTGGCCGCCTCGCTGGCGACATACAGAGGCAAACACCCTGTGCCCACGGCACGTTTGCCTAGTTCACATCCAATCTGGCTGGGTAAGTAGTCTATCCGGC
>JANLYC010000394.1:0-11796 GCA_031365435.1 Nocardioidaceae bacterium | reverse complement strand
CAGCTCCGCCTCGTTGAAGCGAGCGACACCCGGGACGGCTGCCGGCCACTTCAGCTCCGGGGGATCTCCTTCATCTCGAACGTCTCGATGACGTCACCGATCTTGATGTCGTTGTAGCCGGCGAGCGTCAGACCACACTCGAAGCCCTCGCGGACCTCGGTCGCGTCGTCCTTCTCCCGCTTGAGCGAGGAGATGTCGAGGTTGTCGGCGACGACCGAGCCGTCACGCAGCAACCGCGCCTTCGCATTGCGCCGCATGATGCCCGACGTGACCATGCACCCGGCGATGTTGCCGATCTTCGACGACCGGAAGATGTTGCGGATCTCCGCGGTCCCGAGCTGCGACTCCTCGAACTCCGGCTTGAGCATGCCCTTGAGCGCGGCCTCGATCTCGTCGATGGCCTGGTAGATCACCGAGTAGTAGCGGATGTCGACGCCCTCACGGTCGGCGACCTCGGTGGCCTTGCCCTGCGGTCGGACGTTGAAGCCGATGATCACGGCGTTCGACGCGGCCGCAAGCATCACGTTGGTCTCGGTGATGGCACCGACACCGCGATCGATCACGCGCAGGCGCACCTCGTCACCGCCCACGTCGATCTTCGCCAGTGCGTCCTCGAGCGCCTCGACCGAACCGGACACGTCGCCCTTGAGGATGAGCAGGAGCTCCTCGCTCTCGCCCTTCTCCATGCTCGACATGAAGTCCTCGAGCGTACGACGGCCGGTGCTCTTGGCGAGCATCGCCGCCCGCTCGCGAGCATCGCGCTTCTCGGCGATCTGCCGGGCAACACGGTCATCGGACACGACCAGGAAGTTGTCGCCTGCGCCGGGCACAGCCGTGAGGCCGAGCACCATGACGGGCCGGCTCGGATCGGCGTGCTCGACGTTCTCGCCGTGCTCGTCGAGCATGGCGCGGACACGACCGTAGGCCGGGCCGGCGACGATCGAGTCGCCGATGCTGAGCGTGCCGCGTTGGACGAGCACCGTGGCGACCGGACCACGACCACGGTCCAGGTGTGCCTCGATCACGAGACCCTGGGCGTCCTGGTCGGGGTTGGCCCGCAGGTCCAGCGCAGCATCTGCGGTCAGCACGAGTGACTCGAGCAGACCGTCGATGTTGATCATGGACTTGGCCGACACGTCGACGAACATCGTGTCGCCGCCGTACTCCTCAGGCACGAGGCCGTACTCCGTCAGCTGACCGCGGACCTTGGCCGGGTCGGCCTCTGGCTTGTCGATCTTGTTGACCGCCACCACGATGGGCACGTCGGCCGCCTTGGCGTGGTTGAGCGCCTCGATGGTCTGCGGCATCACGCCGTCGTCGGCAGCCACGACCAGGATCGCGATGTCGGTGGCCTGTGCGCCGCGCATCCGCATGGCGGTGAAGGCCTCGTGACCCGGGGTGTCGATGAACGTGAGCTTGCGCTCGTTGCCGTCGACCGTGGTCGCCACCTGATAGGCGCCGATGTGCTGGGTGATGCCACCGGCTTCCTTGGACACGACGTTCGCGTCCCGGATGGCATCCAGCAGCTTGGTCTTGCCATGGTCGACGTGGCCCATGACGGTGACGACCGGCGGACGCGCCTCGAGGGCTTCCTCGCCGCCTTCGTCCTCGCCGAACTCGATGTTGAACGAGTCCAGCAGCTCTTTGTCCTCGTCCTCGGGCGAGACGACCTCGATGTTGTAGTCGAGTTCGGTACCGAGGATCTGCAGGGTCTCGTCGTTGACCGACTGGGTCGCGGTCACCATCTCACCGAGGTGGAACAGCACCTGCACCAACGACGCCGCGTCGACGCCGACCTTCTCGGCGAAGTCGGTGAGTGACGCGCCACGAGAGAGTCGAACCGTCTCGCCGTCGCCCTTGCGGACGCGTACGCCGCTGGTCGTGGGGGCCTGCATCTGTTCGTACTCTTGGCGACGTGCCCGCTTGGACTTGCGGCCACGCCTCGACGGACCGCCGGCGCGCCCGAAGGCACCTTGGGTGACACCGCGCTGGTTGCGGCCACCGGGACGGGCACCGCTACCTGATGGCATACCGCCGCCACCTCCACCGGCGCCGGCGTAACCACCGCTACGGCCACCGCGCGCCGGAGCACCGGTCGAGCCACCGCCTGGGCCACCACCGGGACCGCCACGAGGAGCGCCACCGCGGGCACCGCCGGGGCCACCGGGACCGGAGCGTCCGCGTGCGGGCGCACCGGGACCACTGATCGCGGACTGCCGCGGCATCATCGCCGGGTTGGGCCGCGGAGCACCGGGTACGCCGCCGGGACGCGGCGGGCGTGCGTCGCCCGTCGGCCGATCACTGCGGTCGCCGGGTCGCTGCTGGCCCGGCCGCCGCGGCTGTTGCATGCCCTGCGTCGACGAGAAGGGGTTGTTGCCGGGGCGAGGGGTGCCAGGCTTCGGGGCCGGTCGGGGCGCCGTGGTCGTACCACCGTCGCTGGACTCGGCCGGGACCTCGGGCTCGGCTGTCGGGGTGGTCGCCGCTGCGGCCGGCGCCACTGGCGCGGACTCGACAGACGGGGCGCTGGTGGCCCGCGGGGCGGGCCGGGGCGCGTCCGCCGGCGCGGCTGGTGCCTCATCGACGATGGCCGGGCCGGCGGCGGCCTCGACGGGGACCTCGACCACGTCAGCCGGCACTGCTGCGTCGTCGGCTGCGGCCTTCTTCGCCGGAGCTTTCTTCGCGGCCTTCTTGGCGGCCTTGGCCTCGGCGGCCTTCTTCCAGGCCTCTCCGTGCGTCTCTTCGAGGCGGCGGGCTACCGGCGCCTCGACGGTGGAGGACGCCGACTTGACGAACTCCCCCATGTCTTTGAGGGCGGCAAGGACGTCCTTGCTCGGCACTCCGAACTCTTTTGCGAGTTCATGGACTCTGGCTTTAGCCACAATTCTCCTTCGTGGGCGGTCCGAACCCACGAAGGTTCAGACCGTTAGATGTTGGGCGTGCTCATCGCATGAGTCTCATCGAGATGTCATGAGCAGCTGCTCCACTCTCTTCGTCGGTCTCAGCCCTGTCGGGCCGACTCCGGGTCCCGGGGCGGGATCTGGAGCTGTTCGGATGTTTCTTCGGATCCTCACGATCTTGCCTGTCCTGCCGGTGTCGCCTGTCCTGCCGGTGTGGCGTGCTGCGACTCGAGCCAGGTCCGGACAGCGCTGCAATCGACCGGTCCCTCGATGCGCAAGGCCCGAGGGATGGCGCGACGTCGTTCGGCCAGTTCGAGACACGCGAGCGTGGGGTGCAGGTGTGCTCCCCGGCCCGCTCTTCTTCCTGCGGCATCCGGTACGACGGCGCGGGTGGCCCCGTCGCCCTCGGCGACGACGCGCAGAAGGTCAGACTTCGCCGCGTGTTCCCGGCAGCCCACACAGGTGCGGACTGGGGACACCCGACTCATCGAAACTCAGTCTACCGGTTTGGACCGCGATGCCGCGAACCAGACCAGGGAGGCGCCGCGTGCATGCTCAGCCGGCGATCTCGGTGGTCCCGGCGCCGACAGCTCCAGCGCGCTGTCCGACAGCCACTTTCTCGATGCGCGCCACCAGCGGGGCCGCACGCAGCCCGTCAGCGATGTCGCGGACCTCTGCAAGCAGTCTGCCGGCCGGCTGCACCTCACCGGTTCCCGCCAGATAGGTGGCGTAGTCGAGCAGTCCTTCAGCGAGCGCATACGGCCGGCTCGCCTGGCGAAGGGCGTCGACCGCATCGGCGAAGACCTGGTCCACCGTGGTGTCACCCTGCACCACATGGGCACGGGCGCGCGCCAGATCACGCTCGATGCGAAGCATCGGTGGAATGTGCCCGCGGGGACGGGCATCCAGCACCTGCAGCAGCTCCGCCAGCGCGGCGTCGTCGCCGATCGTCGTGGCAGCCCGGGCAGCCAGCGGCCATACCCATTGCAGCACGTCGTTGCGGATTCCCAGATAGGGAATCGTGGCCACGAGCTTCCGGGCGTGGACCAGCACGTCGGTCCAATCTTGCGATCCTGCGGCGCGGATCGCGTCGACCGCCGAGATGGCCGACTGGTCTTGCGGGTCCTCGCTGTCCCGCAGCGTGCGGAAGTCCGCCTCGGTGACGGCTGCCAGGATCTCCTGGTTGGCCGCATCCCCGCGGAGCGCCGCCAGGTACGAGGCGTTCATCGCGACGAAGTCGTCGCGCAGGCCGTCGATCCCGATCGCCTCACACAAGACTCGTTCGGCTTCGTCCCACTCGCCGGCGATGATGAGCGCCTGCGAGAGGTTGCCGATGGCCACACTGAGCCGGTTGACATCGCCCACCTTGCGCGCGAGGACAGTGGCCGCGCGGGCCGCCTCGGCAGCGGCGATCGGCTCGGTGGGCAGCAAGACGTTCGCGAGATTGAGCAGGCCGATCGAACGCAGGATCGAATCCTCAGCTTCTTCACCCAGCCTGGTGGCATAGGAGAAGACGGCGGCGGCCTGCGCGTATCGGTCCGCCACAACATGCGCGAGGCCGCGGGCGATGAACAGCGCACCCAGCCGGGACTTGTCGACGTCGACAGCCTGACCGAGAGCGAGGGCGCGCGCCGTCAGCTCATCAGCATCTTCTCCGCCGGCCAGGCTCGCCAGTCCGGCCAGCCAGCCGAGGGCACTGACCGTGTCGGCGTCCGGCTCGGGTGAGAGCACCTCCAGGGCATGCTCAAGCCGCTCCCGCGCCTCCCGGTGACGACCGGCCGCAGCCAGCGCATTGCCCGACGCCGCCTCTGATCGAGCACGCTCCCGCTCGCGCCCTTGTGCGTCGTACAGGAGACCTGCGTGTTCGGCGTGCGCAACCGCGGCGCTGAAGTTTGCCGCGGTGTAGGCAGCGGTCGATGCCTTCTCGTACAGCCCTGCTGCCGAAACCTGCGCCTCGTCGCCGTCGAGCAGCTCGATTTCGGCCGCTGCGGCGGCATAGCTGGCCACCGCCGCGCTCGGGGAACCGGATCGGAGGGCCCGCTCGGCTGCCCGGACCGACATTCCGATCGCCTCGCGTCGGATCTCGGGCACGTCGGGCGCCTCCGGCACGGCGGTCAGCGCATCCAGGTAGTGGCGGGCGATCACGTCGGCGAGGTCGTCGCCGTCATTGGCGAAGGTGGCCCGCAGGTGAGCGGCCACGGTCAGGTGGCGAGCCTTGCGTTCCCGACGCGAGAGTGTCTCGTAGGCCACCTGCCGGAGCAGGTCCTGAGCGAACCTGTAGTCGCCCACCTGGGGAGACAGCCGGTCTGCTGACACGCTCAGCACCTCGCGGCGGAGCAGCTCGCTGAGTCCAGCGCGCACCTCCTCCTCACTCTGACTCGACACGGCGATGAGCGCCTCAGCCGGGAAGCTGCTGCCCAGAACGGCCGCGTCGGAAATGAGCAGACGCAGGTGCGGGTCGAGCGCGTCGAGCCGCGCGGCCAGCAGGCCGTGCAAGCTGTCCGGGATGGTGAGCTCACCGATGTCACCGACGAGCCGGTAGACGCCCTCACGTGGCACCACCACGTCTCGGTCCACCAGGGACCGGACGGTCTCGACCGCGAACAGCGGAATACCCTGCGCCTGGGCGGTGATCGTCGCCCGCGCCGAGGCCGGCATCCCCGGCACCATCGCGTCCACCATCGCATTCATCGCGGCGGCATCGAGTGGATCGATCGTCAACGCCGACCGGTTGCGGCCGGTCCCGAAACCGGGGCGTATGTCGTCGAGCTCAGGTCGGGTGAACACCAGCACGTAGATGGGCACGTCCCGGGCCCAGTCGATCAGGTGGTCCAGGAAGTCGAGCAGGCCTGCGTCGGCGTACTGGGCGTTCTCGATCAACAGGACGACGGGATCCTGCGCAGCCAGCCGTTCGAAGAACACGCGCCACCCGGCGAACAGCTCCTCGCGCGCCATGGCGCTGTCCGCGTCGCCATCGATCTTCAGGCCGAGCAGCCGCGCCAGCCTCGGCGCGAGGTACGCGCGGTCGGCTGGATCCGTGATGAGCGTGGCGAGCCCCTCGGTCAACTTCTCCAGGGCGACTTCGTGCGGGTCCTCCTCGGCGATCGTCAACCGCTGCCGGACGATCTCGGCGAGCGCCCAGAAGGCGACGCCCTCACCGTAGGACAGGCAGCGACCTCGATGCCACCACACGAAGTCGGCGAGCCCGTCGACATACTTCTCGAACTCCCATCCCAGCCGGGACTTGCCGACGCCCGCCGGCCCCGACACCAGGACGAGTCGTGGGGTCTGTCGCTCGGCGACAGCGTGGAACAGCTCCTTGAGCGTGCGCAGCTCCGCATCCCGCCCGAGTAGTGGAGCCTCCAGACCGTCGACACGCTGGGCCCCACCGACGCCTGAGAGCACCCGGGTAGCCGCCCACAGGTTGGCCGGCTCGCTCTTGCCCTTCAGCGCGTGTACGCCTGCGTCGGTGAACCCGATCGCGGACGACGCGAAGCGGTGTGTGGTGTCGTCGACCCACACGGCGCCCGGGGCGGCCGCTGCCTGTACACGGGCCGCAGTGTTGACGGCGTCACCCGCGACCATTCCCTCGCCCGTCGCCCCCAACGTGACAGCCACCTCACCGGTGACGACGCCGGCCCGGGCTGAGAGTCCCTTCGCACGCGAGCTCTCACCCAGCTCTGCGACGGCGGCGACCACGTCGAGGGCCGCACGGACGCAGCGCTCCGCGTCCCCTTCGGTCGCCGTCGGCGTGCCCCAGACCGCCATCACGGCATCGCCGATGAACTTCTCGACGACGCCGCCATACCGCCCGATGATCGTCCGGGCCGTGACGAAGTACTCCGACAGCAGCTCGCGGATCTCTTCAGGGTCGCGGGACTCGGAAAGTGTGGTGAAGCTGACCAGGTCGCAGAACAACACCGAGCACATCCGACGTTCGGACACGTGCTCCGGAGCTTTCGCAGCGGCGGCTCTGGCCGGGGCCGGGACCTTCACGGGCTGCGCGGCCGCCGCCACCGGTGAACCACAGTCGCCGCAGAAGGTCGAGTCGGGTTCGAGGCTTGCAGAGCAGACCGCACAGGTGGCTGTCAGTGCAGCGCCGCAAGAGCGGCAGAACCGTTTGCCCTGGGCGTTGTCGGTCTCACAGACCGCACAGGTCGACACGCCGCCAGGGTATCCGGCACAGACCGCGCCGACTACACATCACCGAGAAACCCGCAGGTCAGGCCTCGGTCGGCTCCTGCGCAGGGTCCACCGCCAGCTCGCCGGCAGGTGCGGTGTCGGAGCGGATGTCGATCCGCCAGCCCGTCATCCGCGCGGCCAGCCGAGCGTTCTGTCCTTCCTTGCCGATAGCGAGGGACAGCTGGTAGTCGGGAACGACCACCCGGGCCGAACGGGCCGCCTCGTCGACGATCTCGACGCTCGTGACGTTCGCCGGAGAAAGCGCGTGCTTGATCATCTCAGCCGGATCGTCCGCCCAGTCGACGATGTCGATCTTCTCGCCGTGCAGCTCGGTCATCACGTTACGCACACGCTGGCCCATCGGGCCGATGCACGCCCCCTTGGGGTTGACACCTGAATCATGTGACCGCACCGCGATCTTCGTGCGGTGTCCGGCCTCGCGGGCGATCCCGGCGATCTCGACCGTTCCGTCGCCGATCTCGGGCACCTCGAGGGCGAACAGCTTCTTGACGAGGTTGGGGTGGGAGCGGGAGACCATCACCTGTGGGCCCTTGGGTCCCTTGCGGACCGAGACGACGAGGCAGCGGATGCGCTGTCCGTGGTCATAGCGCTCCCCCGGCACCCGCTCAGCCGCCGGGAGGACGGCCTCGATCTTGCCGAGGTCGACGAACACCATGTCGGGGTCACGGCCCTGCTGGATGACGCCCGACACGACGTCTCCCTCCTTGCCGGCGAACTCCCCGAACCGCACGTCGTCCTCTGCGTCGCGGAGCCGTTGCAGGATGACCTGTTTGGCGGTGGTGGCGGCGATCCGGCCGAAGCCTTCGGGCGTGTCCTCGAACTCGCGGATCACCTCACCGTTCTCGTCGCGCTCGGCGGCGTACACGACGACGTGACCGCTGCCTCGGTCGAGCTCGGCGCGGGCGTCCTCGTAGGCGCCCGGCGTGCGGTGGTACGCAACCAGGAGCGCCTGCTCGATCGCGTCGATGAGCACGTCCAGCGAGATCTCCTTCTCAGAGACCAGTGAGCGGAGCACCGCCATGTCGACATCCATCGCTCAGCCCTCCTCGGCCTTGCCGTCGGACGCGGTGACGCGCGGACGGTTGAACTCGATCTGGACCTGGGCCGTGGCGACGTCGGAGTACTGGACCTCACGCGTGGTGCCGTCGACGTCGAGCACGGCGGCGGTGTCGTCGGTGGACGAGACGCGACCCGTGAACGTCTCGCCGTCATGTCCGGTGACCTTCACGAGCCGGTCGAGGTTGCGCCGCCAGTGACGGGGCAGGACGAGGGGGCGGTCGACACCGGGCGACGTCACCTCGAGCGTGTACGGCGACTCGCCGAGCACGTCGGAGGAGTCCAGCACAGTGCCGACGAGCTGAGTCGCTGCGGCGATGTCGTCGAGCGTGACGCCACCATCGGCGTCAACGAGCACCCGGAGGACGCTGCGGCGTCCGGCACGGGTCATCTCGACCCCTTCGAGGTCGAGGCCCGAGCTGGCGAGGGGCTGCTCCAACACCTCGAGGAGTGCTTGTTGGGGCGGGTTGCCGGTCACGGGCAGTCCTCCTCCACTGTTGTGTTGTCGACGAGCTCATCCCAGCCTAGCGGGGACAGCGGCAGGCAGGTCCAGGCGGTCAGGTACGGTCGGCGCGTGGCCCACGTCCCCCCGATCAGCCGACGAGCAGCCCTGCGGGTGGGGATGCTCGCGGCCGGCGCTGCGGCGGTGGGATCCGTCGCCGCCTGCGGTGTGGAATCGGCCCCCGCACGCTCTGCGACTATCACCACGCCGACGGCGTCTGTCCCGCCGGCCGACGCCGACGTCAATCTTGTGACCAGCGCGATCGATGCCGAAGCGACCTTGCTGGCCCTGTGCGAGGCCACGGGCCGACGCCATCCGGGACTGGACCACGTGGTCGCGTCCCTCATCACGACGCAACGCGCTCACGTAGCAGGATTGACCGCCAGTCTGGCCAACCCTCCTTCGGCCCCGTCATCGCCGGGCCCGCGGGTGGTTCGGAACTCGAACAGCGCATTGAGCGCACTCATGGCAGCATTCTCCGCCGCGGAGCAGGACAGGTTGTCCGACTGCCTGCACGCCACCTCGGGCTTGCTCGCACGCCTGCTTGCGTCCACCTCCGCCGCACACGCGGTCAGCGTCGAAGCCGTCCGGGCGGCACGGTGACGGGTCTCGAAGCGCTGCAGACGTGTCTGGCGGCCGAACACGCCGGCGTCTACGGCTATGGGGTCATCGGCGGCGTGATCGCCGGCGTGGCCGGGGCCTCGTCGGACCAGCAGCTGGCGGCGACGGCCTACGTGGAACACCGACGTCGCCGGGACGACCTCGTCCGGCTCATCTCCGACCAGGGAGCCGACCCGGTGGCCGCGCAGGCAGCGTACGACCTGCCCGGTCAGGTCGAGACTCACGCGGACTGCCGCGCGCTCGGGCGACGGCTGGAGCAGCGTGCTGCCGCGGTGTATGCCGCGGCCGTCGCCGAGACCGTCGACAGCGAGCGCGAGCTCGTCGCCCGGGCCCTCACGTCCTGCGCGCTGCGCGCGGTCGACTGGGGGGCGGCGCCGACAGCGTTCCCCGGCGTCGCCGAGCGCTGACCACGACCGATCGCTGGCGAACCTATCGCCACTCGCGGAGGACGACCGGGAGGTCGGCCAGGCGCTGGATCACCGCGTCGGGCTCCCCCAGCGTGTGACCGTGCTGCGAGGGCGGAATCTCGCTGTGTGGCACGTGCACTGCTCTCATCCCGGCGTTCTTCGCGCCGTAGATGTCGTCGAACAGCCGATCGCCGACGAACACGCACGACTCCGGGCTGGACACGCCGACCGAGAACATGGCCGCCTCGAAGGCCTCCGGGGCGGGCTTGGTCCACTCGATCTCGGACGTGTAGACGTCCCCGTCGATCAGGTGGTCGACGCCGTCGCGTACGAAGATCTCCTCATGCCAGTCCCGCGGCCAGACCGTGTTGGACAGCACCCCGACCTTGATCCCCTCCTGACGCAGCCACGCGAACAGGCCAGGGACGTCGTCATGAGTGAACGTCGCCGGCTCCCAGAAGTCGCGGTAGGCCCGCAGGTGCTCGACATCGTACGGGATCTCGGCCAACCGGCAGATCTCTTCCAGCGTTGCGCTCCGGTGCTCGTCGCGCGACCGCGTCCACACAGCGGTGGCTGCGGTGACAAGGGCCTCGGTGGCAGCGGTATGCCGCTCGGGCGCGGCCACGGCAGCGAGCGCGGACCACTCGTCGTTCGGTGAGATCGTCCGCCACTCGGTGAGCGTGCCTCCCCAGTCGAAGATGACGGCGTCAACCGCCACGGACGATCCTCGCGACGTGGGCGGGCGCGTCCGCGACCGCGACGTTGTCACGCTCGCCGGTGGCGCGGTCCTTGACCTCGACTACCCCGTCGACCAGGCCCTTTCCCACGACGACGATCGTCGGGACGCCGATCAGCTCTGCGTCCTTGAACTTGACGCCGGGAGAGACCTTCGCGCGGTCGTCGTAGAGCACCGACAGTCCGAGCGCCTCGAGCCCGTCGCAGAGTCGGTCGGCGGCAGCGAAGATCTCGGCGTCCTTTCCGGTCGCCACGAGGTGCACGTCGGCCGGCGACACACCACGCGGCCAGATGATGCCGAGGTCGTCGTGCGAGTTCTCGATGATCGCGGCGACCGCGCGGGAGACCCCCACGCCGTAGCAGCCCATCGTGACGGTGACGAGCTTGCCGTTCTCGTCCAGCACCCGGAGGTCCAGAGCGTCGGTGTACTGCGTGCCCAGCTGGAAGATGTGTCCCATCTCGATGCCGCGTGCCGTCTCGAGCGCGTGGCCGCACACCGGGCAGCTGTCCCCCTCGCGGACGTCGGCCGCCTCGATGAGACCGTCACCCACGAAGTCCCGGCCCACCACGAGGTCGATCACGTGGTGGCCGTCCTCGTTGGCGCCGGTGACCCAACGGGTCCCCGTGCTGATCCGCGGGTCGAGCAGGTAGCGAATGCCGCTCGTGCCCTTCTCCCCCAACGCCCCGGGACCGATATAGCCCTTGACGAGCGCGGAGTTGGCCGCGAAGTCCTTCTCGTCGAAAGCCTCGACCTCGATCGGCTCGACCTGCGCTCCGAGACGCTTCAGATCGATGTCGCGGTCACCCGGAACTCCGACGGCCAACGGCTCGCGCCTGCCATCGGGGTGGACCAGCATGACGAGGACGTTCTTGAGCGTG
Organism: Nocardioidaceae bacterium; assembly: GCA_031365435.1. Lineage (GTDB taxonomy): Bacteria > Actinomycetota > Actinomycetes > Propionibacteriales > Nocardioidaceae > JANLYC01. Next base: position 496 of record JANLYC010000394.1, on the reverse strand, counting down.
TCGGCGGCGGTCCAGGCACGGTCGGCGCGGGGAAACTTCTGGTTGAGGTGGTCGACCAGCGTCTCGATCGTCGGCGTGTCCGGCGTGTGCTCGGCATGCGCCTCGGGCACGCCGTCGTACGCGACCGGGTCGGGCACAGGGACGCGGACGGCCTCGACGTTGGCGGCGTAGTCGCAGTTGGTGCAGCGGACGTACGTGTCCTCGCCATTCTCAGCAGTGGCGAGGAACTCCTCGCTCGCGGAACCGCCCATGGCTCCTGACATCGCCGCAACGATGACGTAGTCGAGACCGAGGCGGTCGAAGATGCGGACGTACGCGTCGCGGTGCAGCTCATAGGAGCGCAGGAACGCCTCGTCGGAGATGTCGAACGAGTACGAGTCCTTCATCACGAACTCACGACCGCGCAGGATGCCGGCACGCGGACGTGCCTCGTCACGGTACTTCGTCTGGATCTGGTAGAGCGAGACCGGCAGGTCCTTGTACGACGAGTAGAGGT
>JANLYC010000386.1:0-3355 GCA_031365435.1 Nocardioidaceae bacterium | reverse complement strand
ATCCACGGAGACGTGGGTATTGGCCGTCATGCACCATCCCCCGTACTCCGCCGGGATGCACGGATCCGACCTGGAGGTCCGGGGTGCATGGTCTGACCTGTTTGCGCAGTTCGGCGTCGATCTGGTCCTGGCCGGTCACGACCACGACTTTCAACGCTCGCACCCGATCGACGGCGTCGTGTATGTCGTCTCTGGTGGTGGTGCCAAGACCCGACCGACAGGTACCGAGCCGTTCACGGCCTTCTCTGCCAGCACGCTGCACTACTTGGACCTGCAGATCGATGCCGATCAGATCACCGGACAGGCCATCGACTCCCACGGCCACGCGTTCGACAGGTTCGTCGTCACGGCGGACTGACGGGGTCGCTCGTCTAGGAGTGCCGCTCCGTCAATCGCATGCCGGCAAGCAGGACCACGGCACCCTCGACGAAGAGCGAGGCCAGCCCGAGGCTCTCCCACCAGTTCCCGACTTCCGCACCGCCCTCACCGGGAAGTCCCGTGGAGCGACTGAGGACGTAGCCGATGATCGTGGATCCGGCTAGTCCGGCTGCGGCCAACCAGATCATGGGGTCGTCAGAACGCATCATGAGCACCGCGAGGATCAAGGACGTCGCGATGAGCGCCAGGAAGAGCACGCCGATGTAGGGCACTTCCTCGAACTTGTCCTTGACGTCGATGACGTGGATGAGGGCGATGCCGAGCAGCAGCATGGCGGCTACAGCGCGACGGGCGACAGAGAGGTCCGAGATCGACGCCACCGTTGCAGCGTCGCGAGTGTGAGACCGAACAGACATGTGGACTCCTTGCTGAGTGACCCCGATTCTCGGAAGTTACGCGCGATCGGACACCCGCCTGAGATTCCTGACACGACCGTCATGTGTTTGTCATCTGTGCTGCTCAGCCCCGCAGTAACCGTCCGTGATGGAAAGCAATCGCGCAGGTGATGTGCCGGCGCCGGGTCGGTCACCCTTGTCGGCTGCCGCCGACGCGGAGGGCTGCTCGTGCCGACCGGTCCGGCACCGATTAGCCTCAGACCACCATGAGCCTGAAGCTGAGCCCCGCGCACCTGAAGCGTTACCGCCAGATCGCCACCCTGCTCCTCCGGCACGGCCGCGGGGACCTGGTGCGGTCCGCCGGCATCGACTCCCTCATCGAAGGACAGGCGCTCGAAGGCGACACCGATGCCGCGGTTCGCCTGGCTGCCGACCTCGAGGAGATGGGCCCGACCTTCATCAAGCTGGGTCAGCTCCTCTCCTCCCGGGTCGACCTGCTCACCCCCGCCTACATCGACGCGCTGTCGCGCTTGCAGGACGACGTCGAGCCGTTTCCCATCGAGGAGGTCGAGGACATCATCGCCAGCGAGCTCCAGGTTCGACTGTCGACCGTGTTCCCGTCCTTCGACCGGACGCCGCTCGCCGCCGCCTCCTTGGGCCAAGTGCACCGCGCCACCCTGCGCGACGGCCGTGAGGTCGTCGTGAAGGTCCAGCGTCCCGGGATCCGGGCGCAGGTTCTCGAAGACATGGAAGTTCTGGCTGACCTCGCCGACACGCTGGATCGGCATACCCGGGCCGGCCGGCGCTACAACTTCTCGGATCTGCTCGAAGAGTTCCGCAAGGCGCTGATCGGGGAGCTCGACTACAGGCGTGAAGCTGACAACCTCGCCACCATGCGCGAGCTGCTCGCCGGCTACGAACACATCGTGGTGCCACTGCCCTACCCCGACCTCACGACCGACCGCGTCCTCACGATGGAGTTCGTTCCCGGAAAGAAGGTCACCGAGCTCGGCCCGCTGGGCAAGCTCGAGCTCGACGGCGCGCCGCTGGCTGACCAGCTGTTCGAGGCCTATCTCGACCAGGTTCTCGTCCATGGCGTCTTCCACGCAGACCCCCATCCGGGCAACGTGCTCGTCACACCGGACGGACGGCTCGTGCTGCTGGACATCGGCATGGTCGCCCGACTGGCACCAGCTGTGCGCGACAAGCTGGTCAAGCTGCTTCTTGCGCTGGCAGACGCGCGGCCCGACGACGTCACCCGCGTCGCCGTCACCCTGGGTGAACAGCTGCCGGAGTACGACGACGTAGCCTTCGCGCGTGCGGTCGCCGACGTGGTGGGCCGCACAACGGGCGCATCCGTGTCGGACCTCGACGTCGGCACGCTCCTGCTCGAGCTCACGCGCCGGGCTGGCGAAGCAGGGTTACGCATGGACGCCGAGCTGGTGATGCTGGGCAAGACGATGTTGAACCTCGACCAGGTCGCCGCTCTGCTCGACCCGGCGTTCAAGCCCCAAGAGGCCCTTCAGCGGCACATGAGTGGGTTGATGAAGTCCTCCATGCGCACGACGCCGGCAGCGATGATGGCTTCCGTCCTGGAGGCAAAGGAGTTCGTCGAAGCGTTGCCCGGCCGCGTCAACCGAGCCTTCGATGCGATCGGCGAAGGCAACTTCGAGCTCCGGATCAAGGCGTTCGACGAGGACGAGTTCCTCCGCGGTCTGCACAAGCTGGCGAACGTGCTCGCCACCGCGGTCGTTCTCGCCGCCATGATCCTCGCCTCCGCATTGCTCGCCCGACCGTCAGGCAGCGGAACCTCCGTCGAGAACCGCATCGCCCTGGTGGTCTTCGTCGTGGCGGTGGTGGTCTCGCTCGGAATGCTGGCGCGGATCGCCTTCCACAGCCGCAAGGTGCGCACCAACCGACGGCCCTGACTCAGCTGCTCACCCGGCTGGGTCCGCGCCGTCGTACGGGACCGCGGTGACCGGAAGGTTGAAGTGCTTCAACCGATGCTGAAGGTCGTGATGGAGCCAGCTCCCTCTCTCCTGCGAGGGGATGGCCAGCATGATCTCGTGGACCGGCTCGTTGTAGAGCGTCTCCTCGATGGCGTCCATCGGGTCGTGGCGGACCGACACCGAGCCGATGACCGGGTGTCCGGCCCAGCTCTCGATCTCGGGCAGCGCTCGCATCAGGATCAGCTCCGCTTCGACCGCCTTGTCGTGACGCTCGGGGTGCAGCAGGTGCACCTCGGCTCGTGCCGGGTTCAGCACCACCAGACGGAAGCGTGCATCACCTGCCGCTGCGCGACTGCAGATCGCGTCCTTGAGCCCCGGGCCTGGGTGTGCCTGGTCCGTCACGACCAGGATGCGCACCGTCGGAGCATCCGACGTCATGAGGTCTTGCGGCATGTCAGACCCCTAGCTCAGCGTGGTCGGCCGCGGCGGGGTTGACGGCCTCGGTCCGGTCTCGATCCGTCTTCGTCAGGAAGATCACCACCGCGAGGATCGTGCCGAGGAAGAACAGGCTGGTGCCGAAGGTGCCGAGACCGAGACCGCCGTCAGCCCGAGGCGATGCGAGGTAGTCGCCGA
>JANLYC010000378.1:0-2300 GCA_031365435.1 Nocardioidaceae bacterium | reverse complement strand
GGACCGCCAACGCTTCGCTGATCCGCCGGTCGAGCCGGGTGTCGTCCAACGACCACGTCGCCACATCGACCAAGTCCGCTAGCCCTCGACGCACCGGTGCGAAACCGCGACCGAAGGCATCGTCGATGCCCACGGCCGGTGGCGGTTCCTGCGTCGTACTCATGGACCAAACCTAGAACCCAGCGCCGACACTTTCCGGGCCAGCAGCGACCTCAGAACCCGTTATTCACAAAAGAATTCCGAGAAATTTTGCGACGCGGCACGGTGGAGTGGAGGGCGAGGACTCGCAGCGCCGTCAAGAGCGAAGCGAAGGCGCAAGAGCCCGACCTCCGCGCCGGCGGGCGCACCGTTCGGATGCGCGTCATCGCTCTCCAGACAGCCGAGCGCCCGACCGACACATGCCGATCGGGCGCTCGACTGCAGGAGGGGTCCTGCTGGTCGGTTTCAGACCGTCAGATCACGGTGCCGAAGGCTGCCAGGTAGGGGATCTTGTTGTTCGCGGCATTCGGCCCCGTACCCACGCCCGTGAAGTCGCCGCCGGTGAAGAGCACCCCTGCCGAGGACGAGATCGTCCAGCCACCTGGGTAGGTCGCGTAGATCCGTGGGTGGAAGTTCGGGTCGACCTGACCGGTGCTCGCGATGACAGCGGCGAACACCGTGCGCACGTTGGCGGAGTTGCCGACGAACTGCCCGAAGTGACCACCGATGTAGACCAGGCCGTCGCCGGTCATGCCGACGGTCTGGACGTCGCCGTCGGCGTGCACGTAGTGCCAGGGGTTGTTCCCCGTGACCAGGTTGAAGGCTCCGAGGTTGCCGCCAGGCCCGGACGTGCCGACGTACGCGTTGGTGCCGTCGACCACGACGTCCCAGTACGAGTTGCAGCCCGAGCAGAGACGACGCGGAGCCCACGGGGTGAGCTCGTTGGTCCCGAGCGTGAACGACGCGATCGAGGCACGGGGCTGGTTGTTGACCAGGGTGAAGTTGCCGGTGATGATCAGCGAGCTCGGCGTCAGCGCCATGCCCCAGACGTTCTTGTCGGTGAAGGCGGTGAAGCCGGGCAGCGACTTGCCCGTCGACGCGACGAGCGCGCCCAGGCTCTTCTCGGCGAGGCCGTTGACGGTCGTGAAGGTCCCACCGACATAGAGGGTGTCACCGCTGACGACCAGGTCCCGGACCATGCCACCGGTGCTGGCCTTCCACGCGGATATGACGGTGTGCGTGGTGGTGTCGATGGCCGCCAGGTGTCGGTGCGTGGCGCCGCCGGCGGTCGTGAACGCGCCGCCGATGTACAAGGTGGAGCCGTCCGGCGACAGGGCCAGGGCCCGCACGTCGCCGTTCGTGGCGAGCGTCCACAGCGGGTTTCCGGTTGCGGGATCGAGAGCGGCAACCCCGCCACCGCCGAGGAACATGCCGCCCACGTACTCCGTGGTCGCGCTCCCGACCGAGCTGTGCACCGGTCCGTCGGCGACGAAGCCGCGGTTCGGCAGCGGATCGCTGGCGAAGACTGCGGATGCGGGCGCGGCCAGCCCCACCGCTCCCACGACAGACAGGACCAGACCACCGACGGCAGCCAAAGACCGAGACAGCTTCATGACGGACCCCTCCGAGTATGTACACCTGTTGAGGGAACATTAGGAGGAAGAAGGACCGTTTCGCGCCCGGATTACCCGATTGACCTGCGCTGATCACAGCGGGTGATTACGGTCAAAACGCCGTCACGCTCGTGTTCGCAGCCGTCCGAGTGCCGTTCTTGCCAGTGCACCAGCACGGCCATGACGCAGCGACAAGTAGGAACGCGACGACTTCACGACCAACACGGCCGGCCGATTGCCGCGGTGGACACCGACCCGCGGGACTGCGAACGGACCCGGCGTCTCGGGTCCTTCCGGCAACGCGAAGCCGTGTGAGTAGCCGGCTTGCGCGGTGGCCTTGCGCACCTGCTCGTCGTGCAGCCCCCGCGGATAAGCGAGGAAGGGGATCGGACGGTGCAACAGGTCCTCCAGGAACTCGCGACTGCGGCGTAGGTCCTCGACACACGCTGCGAAACCGAGCTCGGGGAGGTCGCGGTGTGCCCAGCTGTGGGACTGGAAGTCGACGCCCGCGTCCTGCATCTCGAGCACTTGCTCGACAGTGAGCGTGATCAACGGCCACGACGGCGGCGTCTTGACCCAATGCACACCCAGACCCTCGTCGGTGAGGGTCTGCGCCACGAGGAACACGGTCATCGGCAGGCCGTGGCGACGCAGGATGGGCCAGCCGCGGGACAGGTTGTCCGCGAACCCGTCGTCGAACGTGAGCGC
>JANLYC010000356.1:0-2812 GCA_031365435.1 Nocardioidaceae bacterium | reverse complement strand
ACGGTGGGACACGAAGACCTCCAGGGTGAGGAGCGGTTTCTAGACAGCTCCACTCCACGCCCGGAGGTCTTCGTACATCAAGCGCATTCAGATCGTGTCGTCGCACAATCTCAACCAATGTCCCTGGGCAGTACACCTAGTTCACAAGCCGGGTGGCTTGTGAACTAGGCAAACGTGACTTGGGGACCTTGTCTTTGCCTTGCCCACTGACGCCAGCGGATCAGCGGCGCCAGTGACCACTGACGCCGGAAGATCAGGGGCGCCAGCGACGGTGTTGAACGCCGACGTCGCCTTGACGGATCAACGCGAGGCGTGGCTTGGGGCCGTCGGTCCGGCCGGTCTGCGGCTTGCGTCGACCGGGCACCCATGGCGACGGCCAACGGGCTCCCGGACCGTCATACCCTTGGTCGAGCGCGGCATGCAGCGTCCACATCGGGTCGTAGAGGTGCACCCGGCCGAGCGCACACAGGTCGGCCCGGCCGGCCAGGATCAACGAGTTGACGTCGTCGTACGACGAAATGACGCCGACCGCGATCGTCGCGATGTCGACCCGGTTGCGGATCGCGTCCGCGTACGGCGTCTGGTACGAGCGCCCGAACGCCGGCCGCTCCTCCGGGATCACCTGCCCGGTCGACACGTCGATCGCATCGGCTCCGGCGGCAGCAAAGGCCCGGGCCACCTCGACCGCCTCGTCGGTGTCGACCCCACCCTCGGCCCAGTCGGTCGCCGAGATGCGGACGGTTATCGGCTTGTCGTCCGGCCACACCGCACGAATCGCGGTGAACACCTCGATCGGGAACCGCACTCGATTCTCCAGTGCGCCGCCATAGGCGTCGGTCCGATGGTTCGTCAGCGGCGAGATGAAGCTCGACAACAGATAGCCGTGCGCACAGTGCAGCTCGATGAGGTCGAACCCTGCCTGCTCCCCCCGCAGCGCCGCGTCCACGAACTGCTGGCGGATGGTCGACAGCTCGTCGACGGTCAACTCACGAGGTACCTGGTTGACACCGGCGCGGTACGGCAGCGGGGAGGGCGCCACGACATCCCAGTTGTCAGCGGGCAACGGCTCGTCCATGCCCTCCCACATCCGCTTCGTCGATCCCTTACGGCCCGAGTGGCCGAGCTGCAGCCCCATGGCCGCATCAGTCTGCTCGTGCACGAAGTCGGTGATCTCGCGGAACGCCGCCGCCTGCTTGTCGTCATACAGTCCACAGCAGGCCGGACTGATCCGTCCTTCGGGCGAGACGCACGTCATCTCGGTCATCACCAGTCCGGCCCCCCCGAGCGCCTTGCCGGTCAGATGCGTGAAGTGGAAGGGTCCGGGCAGGCCGTCCTCGGCCATGTACATGTCCATCGCCGACACGATCACGCGGTTGGGCAACGTGAGTCCACGCAGCCGGAACGGCTGGAACATCGGCGGTCGCACATCGCCGTTCGCCATCCCGCGGCGCTTCTCGTGGTCGGCGAACCAGGCGTCGGCACGGTCGACGAACTCGTGATCGCGCACGCGCAGGTTGTCGTAGGTCACCCGCCGGCTGCGCGTCATGATGTTGAACGCGAACTGCATCGGCTCCTGGTGGGTGTACTGGCCAAGGTTCTCGAACCATTCAAGGCTCGCCTGGGCTGCGCGCTGCGTCGACAGCACGACCGGACGCCGCTCTTCCTCGTACGCCGCCAGCGCCGCCTGCACGGACTCCGCCTCGTGCAGGCAAGCGGCCAAGGCGAGCGCGTCCTCCATGGCGAGCTTGGTTCCCGAGCCGATCGAGAAGTGGGCGGTGTGCGCGGCGTCCCCGAGCAGCACGACGTTCTCGTGCCGCCACGACGCGTTACGCACGGTGGCGAAGCTGACCCAGCGGGAGTTGTTGGCCATCACCTCGTGATCTTCAAGGACGTCAGCGAAGAGCTCCCGCACGAAGGCGATGGACTTCTCGTCGGAGTCGCCCGGCTTCGGGTCGGTCGGCGCCATCGCGGCGAAGCCGGCTCGCTCCCACACCTCGTCGTGCATCTCGATGATGAAGGTGCTGCCGTGCGCGTCGAAGGGGTAGCCGTGGATCTGCATCACGCCGTACGGCGTCTCGCGGACCACGAAGGTGAATGCGTCGAAGACCTTGTCGGTCCCCAGCCACATGTAGCGGCAGCGCCGGGTCTCGATGCTGGGGCGGAAGCTGGCGGCATACGTCGAACGGACCCGCGAGTTGAGCCCGTCGCTCGCGATCACGAGGTCGTACGACGCGCTGAGCTCCTCGACCGGGGGCGCCTCCGTCCGGAACAGCACCTCGACGCCGAGCTCGCGGCAGCGCTCCTGCAGGATCTCGAGCAGGCGGCGCCGGCTCATCGCGGCAAAGCCGTGGCCGCCGCTGGTGATGACCTGGCCGGCGAAGTGCACGTCGATGTCGTCCCAGCGGGCGAACTCCGCCTCCATCAAGGCATGGATCGTCGGGTCGGCGTGCTCGATCCCGCCCAGGGTCTCGTCGGAGAAGACGACGCCGAAACCGAAGGTGTCGTCGGCCGCGTTGCGCTCCCAGACCGTGATCTCGTGGTCGGGGCCGAGCTGTTTGGCCAGCGCGGCGAAGTACAGGCCGCCGGGACCGCCGCCGATCACCGCGATGCGCACGCGCGCCTCCTCCTGGGCTGGCTGAAGTGTTGAGCGTATGTCGTGTCTGCAACGATCGTCAAGCATCCGCAAGACACGAAGCCACCGAGGCAGATCCCCAGTGGATGAGGCGCGTTTGCCAAGTTCACAAGCCGCCGGGCATGTTAAATAGGCAAACGCACCGCCACCGCAACCCAGAGCGGGTTTCCCCCAAGAGCC
>JANLYC010000332.1:0-6844 GCA_031365435.1 Nocardioidaceae bacterium | reverse complement strand
GACGTCTGGCCGACGGAGTTGTCACGATCGCCGCGTCCGAACACCGTTCTCAGCTGCGCAACCGCGAAGCGGCCGAGCGACGACTGGCCCAACTGCTTCGCGAGGCCATCTCTCCGCCGCCGCCGAAACGTCGTCCCACCCGACCCACGCGAAGCGCCGTACGCCGCCGCCTCGAGGCCAAGAGGCACCGTAGCGAGCTCAAGCAGCAACGCCGAGAGCCGAGCAACTAACAAGGCGCCACCACTCACGGTTCAAGGAGCGACAACTCACGGTTCAAGGAGCCACAACTCACGGTTCAACAAGAGGGGGGCCGTACGGTGGGGACATGAGTAAGCGGGAGGACCTGGTGGAGTACCGGATCGAGCACGACACGATGGGGGAGGTCCAAGTACCGGCAGCGGCACTGTGGCGGGCCCAGACCCAACGCGCGGTCGAGAACTTCCCGATCTCGGGTACGACGCTCGAACCTGCCCACGTCCACGCGCTCGCGCAGATCAAGGCTGCCGCTGCTCAGGTCAACGGTGAGCTCGGCGTGGTCGGCGCCGATATGGCGGCCGCGATCGAAAAGGCCGCCCTCGATGTGGCAGCCGGCCAGTACGACGATCACTTCCCCGTGGACGTGTTCCAGACCGGATCGGGCACCTCGAGCAACATGAACGTCAACGAGGTCATCGCCACACTGGCCACCCGGGCACTGGGTCGCGACGTACACCCGAACGACCATGTCAACGCCAGTCAGTCGAGCAACGATGTCTTCCCCACCTCGATCCACGTCGCCACCACCCAAGCGATCGTCCGGGACCTTATCCCAGCCCTCGACCACCTGGCAACGACCTTCGAGCACAAGGCTCACGAGTTCGCCGAGGTGGTGAAGTCCGGCCGTACGCACCTGATGGACGCCACCCCCGTGACCCTTGGCCAGGAGTTCGGCGGGTATGCCGCACAGCTGCGTTACGGGATCGAGCGTCTCGAGGCGACGCTCCCCCGCGTTGCCGAGCTACCCCTGGGCGGCACCGCCGTCGGCACCGGCATCAACACGCCCCCCGGCTTCGCCGCTCGCGTGATCGACGTACTGGCGAGCTTGACCGAGCTGCCGTTGACCGAGGCCCGCAACCACTTCGAGGCGCAGGGCAGCCGGGACGGGCTGGTCGAGGCGAGCGGCCAGCTCCGGACCATCGCTGTAGGCCTGCACAAGACCTGCACCGACCTTCGTTGGATGGGTTCCGGCCCGCGCACCGGACTGGGCGAGATCCGCCTGCCCGACCTGCAACCGGGCTCGAGCATCATGCCGGGCAAGGTCAACCCCGTGCTGCCCGAGGCGACCTCGATGGCCTGCGCGCAGGTGATCGGCAACGACGCGGCCGTCGCGTTCGCCGGCGCCAGCGGCAACTTCGAGCTCAACGTCATGATGCCTGTGATGGCCGCGAACCTCCTGCAGTCTGTTCGCCTCCTCGGCAATGCCGCGCGGGTCCTGGCCGACCGATGCGTCGCCGGCATCGAGGCGGATGTCGAGCACTGCCGCGAGCTGGCAGAGTCCTCACCGTCGGTCGTGACGCCGCTCAACCGCGCGATCGGCTATGAGAACGCCGCCGCTGTCGCCAAGAAGGCGGTCAAGGAGCGCAAGACGATCCGTGCGGTCGTGATCGAGGAGGGGTACATCGACAGGGGCGATCTCACCGAGAACGATCTCGACGCTGCGCTCGACGTGCTGGGCATGACTCACCCGTAGTCGAGTCGTCGTACGCGGGCCGGCAGGCGGCTCAGTACCAGTTGTGGCCCTCTTTGAAGTACCACGCGCTACAGGGGGAGCCGTACGACGACTGGATGTAGGTCAGGCCCCACCGGATCTGCGTGGCCGGGTTGGTGCGCCAGTCGGGTGCGATGCTGGCCATCTTCTCGCCGGGCAGCGACTGCGGGATGCCGTAAGCGCCTGAGGATGAGTTCGCGGCGTACGGGTTCCAGTTGCTCTCACTGAGCCACAAGGAGTCAAGACAGGAGAACTGGTCGCTGCTCCACCCGAAGTCGCCAAGCATTCCCATCGCGATGTCACGCGGATCGGTGGCCTCGACAGTCTCGGAGACTGCACCCGAGACGTCCTGCTTGGTCACGGGGAGGTGCTTGGCCTTCGTCTCGCGCTGCACCGACGCGAGCGCCGAGCGCGACGACGAGCGGCTCACCTGGGGATCGGAGGACCGATGGCGGGCCTTGATGGCCTCTTCGGACAGGCCGGCCTTGGCGAACAGGTCAGAGGCCGCGGCCACCGGCGCACCGGTGGGGTCGGCGGTCGCATTGACGGTGAAGACGCCCAGTCCGACGGCAACGCCTGCAGCACCGACCAGAGCCACCGCGCCGCCCATGCCGGACGTGGGCAGGGTCGCGATGACGTCCCCGGCAACGCGCCCGACGGTCCGCTTGAACGACCGGGGCGCTCTGTGCTGTGGTGCGATGTGCCTACCGGGCACGCTGAACCACTCCTCGAGGGGTAGGAGACCGGTCTAGCCTGGGGGGAATCCCGGCGCGAGGTCAAATCCTGCGGGACCGCTGTGACCCATGTGACACCAGAGGCGAAAATTCGTCTCACTGGACACTTCAGCCCGTCCAGAACCGCGCCCGGCCGCCTCCCTGACTGGCGAGCCGGGCCCGGTCCCCGTACGGCGGATGAACACCGGTCTAGAGCGACACGTCCTCGAGCATCTCGGTCACCAATGCAGCGATGGGCGAGCGCTCGGACCGGGTGAGCGTCACGTGCGCGAACAGCGGGTGACCCTTGAGCTTCTCGACCACCGCCACGACACCGTCGTACCGACCGACCCGGAGGTTGTCACGCTGCGCGACGTCGTGCGTCAAGATGACCCGTGAGTTGGCCCCCACCCGGGACAGCACGGTGAGCAGCACGTTGCGCTCGAGCGACTGGGCCTCGTCGACGACGACGAACGCGTCGTGCAGCGACCGGCCGCGGATGTGTGTGAGCGGCAGAACCTCGAGCATGCCACGCGCCAGCACTTCTTCGATCACGTCGGAGCTCGTCACAGCGCCGAGAGTGTCGAAGACCGCCTGCGCCCACGGCTGCATCTTCTCCGACTCGTTGCCCGGGAGGTAGCCGAGCTCCTGGCCACCGACGGCGAACAGCGGCCGGAAGACCACGACCCTCTTGTGCTGGCGGCGCTCGAGCACAGCTTCCAGGCCGGCGCACAAGGCGAGTGCGGACTTGCCGGTGCCGGCCCGGCCGCCCAGCGAGATGATGCCGATGTCGGGGTCCAGCAGCAGGTCGAGGGCGACGCGCTGCTCGGCGGATCGACCTCGCAGGCCGAAGGCTTCACGGTCGCCGCGCACCAGACGCACCTGCTTGTCGGCCGTGATGCGGCCAAGCGCGCTGCCACGCTCGGACATCAGGACGAGCCCGGAGTGACACGGCAGGTCGCGCGCGGCTTCGAGGTCTGCCACCCCGTCGTCATACAGCACGTCGAGATCTCCGCTGGTCACGTCGATCTCGCTCATCCCGGTGTACCCGGTCTCGATGGCGAGCTCGGCGCGGTACTCCTCGGCCCGCAGGCCGACCGAGGACGCCTTGACACGCATGGGGAGGTCTTTGGAGACCAGGCTGACGTCGGCACCTTCGGCGCGCAGGTTGAGTGCGACCGCGAGGATCCGAGTGTCGTTGTCGCCGAGGCGGAATCCGGCCGGCAGCACCGTGGGATCACTGTGGTTGAGCTCGACCCTGAGCGTGCCGCCCTCGTCGCCGATGGGGACGGGGCTGTCGAGACGCCCGTGTAGGACGCGCAGCTCATCGAGCATGCGCAAGGCCGACCGCGCGAAGTACCCCAGCTCAGGATGCGCCCGCTTGCCCTCGAGCTCGGAGATGACGACCACCGGCAGCACGACCTCGTGCTCCTGGAAACGTTTCAGAGCGCCGGGGTCAGCCAGCAGGACGCTGGTGTCGAGCACAAAGGTCCGCGCGGCCGCCGCGGGCGAGGTTGGTGGGCTGGGGGTGCTGGACTTCGATGCCTTGCCGATGCTCGTCCGAGCGGCTTTGGCAGGTGCAGACGGTCGTCCGGTGGCAGCGGCCACAGTGTGTCCCCTCGCGGACCGCGCGGGAGCATCGCCTCGCCGGTCCTCGGTGTGTCAGTCGGACCGGGAAGAACTCGCCCCAGGGCACGATGCCTGCCCTGACAGGTCTTGCACGTTGGGCCTCCCGCGACGCCCGACCTTTGTGCCGGACGACAGTTCCGACGGTACGGCGCCCGGGGTGACAGGAAGGCGACGACACGCCATGCGGTCGGCGTATGGAAGATGGCGAATTATCTCGGGTCCGAGTCTCGACGTCAGGTGCCGTAGCGGCGCTCTCGGGCGCCATACGCCCGGATTGCGCGCAGGAAGTCCGTACGCCGGAAATCAGGCCACATGGCTTCGCAGAAGTAGAACTCGCTGTGCGCGCTCTGCCACAGCAGGAACCCGGACATCCGCTGCTCTCCGGAGGTCCGGATCACCAGGTCGGGGTCGGGCTGGCCGCGGGTGTAGAGGTGCTCAGCGATGTGTTCGACGTCGATGAACTCCGCCAGCTCCTCGATCGTCGTACCCTGCGCCGCGTGCTCGTGCAGGAGGGAACGCACCGCGTCGGCAAGCTCGCGTCTGCCCCCGTAGGCAACGGCGATGTTGACCGTCATGCCGTCGACGTCGGCCGAGCGGTCCGCGGCCGCTTTGAGTCGCTGTGCCGTCGTGGCCGGGAGCAGGTCGAGCGCACCGACCGGCTGCACGCGCCAGCGGCCGGTCGCCGCGAGCTCGTCGACCAGCTCCTCGATCACCCGCATCAGCGGCGCGATCTCGTCAGCGGGGCGGGCGAGGTTGTCGGTCGAGAGCAACCACAGCGTGACCAGCTCCACTTGGAGCTGGTCGCACCAACCCAGGAACTCGGGGATCTTGTCGGCGCCTGCGATATAGCCGCCCTCGACATGCTCCCCCGATGAGCGGGCCCAGCGGCGGTTGCCGTCGCACATCACGCCGATGTGGGCAGGGATGCGGTCGGGGTTGAGCTGGCGAAGGAGTCGCCGTTCGTAGAGCTCGTACGCGAGTGACCGAGCCGACGCCATCTGGTGCACCTCCTGCAGCACAACGGGACCAAGCCTCGAGGCGTTGGCAAGATCACGCCCCCCGGAGAGAGGTTACCGCTGCAGCTCTCAGGTTGCCCCTCTACCGTTGACACCATGATCGCGCAGGCAACCGAGAGACTCTGGGAGGCTGCACGCGAGATCAAGCCCCATTTGCGCGGCTGGCTCCACCTCGGCACCTTCCCGCTGAGCGTCGCCGCAGGGATCGTTCTCGTCAGCCTGGCGCCGGACGCCAGGACCCGGCTCGCCTCCGCCATCTTCGCGTTGTCCGCGTCGCTGCTCTTCGGCACCTCGGCGCTGTTCCACCGCGGCCACTGGGGGCCAAAGTGGCACGGCGTCCTCCGCCGGCTGGACCACTCGAACATCTTCTTGCTGATCGCCGGCACCTACACGCCGTTCGCGTTGACGCTGCTCAACGGGACAAGCGCGCGCGTTCTGCTCAGCCTTGTGTGGGGCGGGGCGCTGCTCGGAATCGCCTTCCGCGTCTTCTGGATCGGGGCGCCTCGCTGGCTGTACCTGCCGGTGTACGTCGCCCTCGGGTGGGCGGCGATCTTCTGGCTCGGTGACTTCGCGCGGACTGCCGGACCGGCGGTACTGACGCTGATCATCGTCGGAGGCGGTCTGTACTCCGTGGGCGGCATCATCTATGGGTTGAAACGCCCCAACCCGATCCCCCGCTGGTTCGGTTTCCACGAGGTTTTCCACAGCTTCACCGTCGCAGCCTTCGCGGTCCACTACGTCGGTGTGTCGATGGTCGTCTACTCCGCCCGCTGACCCCACTCATGCCTCCGCCTGCCTTGCTTTTCTCGCATCTGGCCCTTGGCGTTTGCCTAGTGAACAAGCCACCTGCCTTCTGAACTAGCCGCATTTGCCTTGTGCAGCAGCCAGCTGGCTTGTGAACTAGGCAAACGCGCGGCCACGAGGGCGCAACGTTTTGGTGGTTAGGGTTGGGCGGCGACGGCGGCACGGAACAGGTCGAGCACAGCCGTGGCGTCGTGACGTATGCCGTCCACCGTGACGTCGTCGCAGGTCGACGCCACGAAGACCCGCTCAACCGAACCGTCGGGGTAACCCACGAGGAAGACGTACGGGTCCGGCTCGGACAGCACCGTGGCACAGTGCCGGGCGGACGACCTCGGCAGTCGCGCCACCCCGGCGAAGAACGTCGAGGCGGCATCCAGCACGAGCGCATCGACTGGGGGCAACCCTCGAGCCGTGCCGACCGAGCCCCCCGCCTCACCGAGGCAAAGCCGCACCGTCGTTGCGCTCGCTCGGAGAGCCCCGGCCGATGCGCCGCCGCCAGGCAGCGCTATCGGGCCCGCCGGGCAAGAAGTCGCGGGACCAGCGTGCCCATTCGTCGGGCCTGACGCCAGCCGGTTCGCCAGGTCGTTGCGCAGGTTCGTCGTCCGACTCTTGTTGAGCACCTGCGGGGTGATGATGAAGGCTGCCACCGCAAGCGCGAGCAGGGAGCTCATGATCACCCGGCGACGTCGGTCGCGGCGCTTACGATCGCCAATCCGTCCCGATCCTGCCCCGACGCGGCCCGCCGGCCGGGTCCGGGTCAGCAGGCCGCGCAGACGCTCGGTGTCGTGAGGCGAGTGCGGCTCTTTCATGGCTGGCTCTCCTCGGGGTCCACACCATCGTCGCCGACAGCCCTGCCAGACCCAAACCCTCCCGCGAATTGCGGGAAACCACATGGCCCAGCCGGCGTGTCGACCTGCACTTTCCCGCAATTCGCG
>JANLYC010000266.1:0-2539 GCA_031365435.1 Nocardioidaceae bacterium | reverse complement strand
CTGCCTGGCCGGGCCGCGCCGGACTCTGAGACCGCGCCGGACCCAGCGGCGGCTCGTCACTGCCGCTCTCGTCACTGGCACTCTCGCCGGTGAAGCTCGCCACCAGGTCGCGCAACTGGGCCAGCTGTGCCACGATGCCGTCGCGCTGGCGACGCAGCTGGGTCACCTCCTCGAGGGCTGCGGCGCTCTGCCGCTCGGCGTCAGCCCGCGCGTTCGCCACGATCCGTTCGCCTGAACGGCGGGCCGTGACGGTGAGCTGCTCGGCCTCGCGGCGGGCACGCGTCAGCGTTCGCTCGCTCTCGGCCACGGCCTGATCCCGGTGCTTGGTGGCCGCCTCGATGGCCTCACGGGCCCGACCCTCGGCCGCGGTTGCCCGGGCCTCCGCCTCCTCGATGATGCGACTGGTCTCACCGGTCGCGGTGGCGTGATGTTCGGTCGCCTCCTTCGCGAGTCGCTCCTTCTCGACGGCGAGGGTGCGGCGAGCCTCCATCACCTCGCGGTCGGCAGCCGCGCGCAGCTGCTCGGCGTCGCGAGCAGCGGCCGCTCGAAGTGCGTGAGCCTCTTGCTCGGAGCCGAGGCGAAGCTGGTCGGCCTCGCGACGGGCCGACGCGAGCAGGTCGTCGGCCTGGGCCTTGGCCAGGGCGCGCTCGCGGTCGATCTCCTGGAGAGCGGTCGCCATCCGCTCATCGATCTCCTCGAGCCCGACGGTGCGGATGTCGTCGGCCTCCTTCTGCGCGGCAGTGCGCAGCGCATCGGCGTCACGCAGGCAGAGCCTGCGCGACTGCTCGGAGGCCTTGTGCGCGTCGGCGCGGACCTGGGCCGCCTGCTCCTCGGCAAGCCGCAGCATGGTGGCCGCGTGGGCGCCGAGTCCGGAGTATGTCGGTGTGTCCTGCTCGGCAACCTGTTGGGCGAGCTCCTCGACCCGCGCCGAGAGCCGGGCGTTCTCCTCCCGGAGCAGCATGAGCGCTGCGCTCGCCTCGACCTGGCCGACCTGCAGGCGCGTGAAGAAGTGGTCGACCGCGTCCTTGTCGTAACCTCCGCGGCGCACGACGGGGAAGCTCGGCGCCTGGGTCGGCTGCGTGGGGAACGCACTACGGGTGACTTCCCCGGTGCTCGATGGCGGGGTTGCCTGACCGCTCGCCACGACCGGGATGACCTCGGTGGGATCGCTCGCTTCAGCAGGTCTGGAGCTTGTCTGCTCGTCCTCCGCGTTGTCGAAGATGGACAGTCCACGCTGTGCGTTGCCGGGCTGATCGGTCATGGTCTGTCAGGTCCCTCGTTCCTGTCGGGAGGCTCCAGGTCAGACGACCCAGGATCCTCGGCCTTGTCATGCGCCACGGAACCGGTTGATGGCGTCGATGTGCTTGGCGCGCAGCTCGTGATCTCGCACCCCGAGCCCCTCCTCCGGTGCTAAGCAGAGTACCCCGACCTTGCCCTGATGTTGGTTCCGATGAACCTCCAAAGTGGCCTGCCCTGTCTCACTGAGTGGATAGGTCTTGCTCAGGGTGGGATGGACCAGCCCTTTGGCAATCAACCGGTTGGCCTCCCAGGCCTCCCGGTAGTTCGCGAAGTGAGATCCGATGATCCGTTTGAGGTTCATCCAGAGGTACCGGTTGTCGTACTCGTGCAGGAATCCCGACGTCGAGGCGCACGTCACGATCGTGCCTCCCCGGCGCGCCACGAACACCGATGCGCCGAACGTCTCGCGGCCCGGGTGCTCGAAAACGATGTCCGGATCGTCTCCGCCGGTGAGCTCACGGATCCGGGCGCCGAAGCGCCGCCACTCCTTCGGGTCCTGGGTCGAAGGGTCCTTCCAGAACCGGTAGTCCTCGGCCCGGCGGTCGATGATGAGCTCAGCTCCCATGGCGCGGCAGAGCGCGGCCTTGTCGTCCGACGAGACGACACATACCGGTGTCGCTCCGCCGTTGAGCGCGAACTGGGTGGCGTAGGAGCCGAGTCCGCCGGACGCGCCCCAGATCAGGACCGTGTCGCCCTGCTTCATGTCGGCGCCGTTGCGTGAGACCAGCTGTCGGTACGCCGTGGAGTTCACCAGGCCGGGAGCGGCGGCCTCCTCCCAGCTCAGATGGCTCGGTTTGGGCATCAGCTGGTTGGACTTGACGAGCGCGAGCTGCGCCAGGCCGCCGAAGTTCGTCTCGAAGCCCCAGATGCGCTGCTCCGGGTCGAGCATCGTGTCGTTGTGCCCGTCGGAGCTCTCCAGCTCCACCGACAGGCAGTGCGCCACCACCTCGTCGCCGGGCGACCAGGAGTGGACGCCCGGGCCGGTCCGGAGGACGACACCGGCGAGGTCGGAGCCCACGACGTGGTACGGCTGGTCGTGCTGCTTCGACAGGGGCGACATCCGGCCGTAGCGCTCGAGGAACGAGAACGTCGAGACCGGTTCGAAGATCGAGGTCCAGACGGTGTTGTAGTTGATCGCGCTCGCCATGACCGCGACCAGGGCCTCACCCGGGCCGAGCTCGGGCAGGGCGACGTCGTCCACGTGCAGGGAGGTGCGCGGGTCCTTGTCCCGGCTGGCCAT
>JANLYC010000265.1:0-4631 GCA_031365435.1 Nocardioidaceae bacterium | reverse complement strand
CTCGTGCCCCGCGCCGCCAGCGCACCCGTGAGCCGGTCGGCGACCGTGGCGGCATCCCCGGTGCACGCGGTCGCCCCCCGGGTCCACAGCATCGTCATCCCGGCCATCCCGGCGGCGCAGCGAGCGGCGCTGTCGTCGCGTACGGCGCCACGCCGTGTCGTGGAGGCACAGCAGCTCCAGCGGATCAGGAGCAGCCAACCCGCGAAGTCGCCGCCATTGGTTGCGCATGTGCGTAGCCACGTGGCGGGTGGCTTCTCGATGCTCGGCGTGACCTGGGACCACGGCACGGTCGACGCCTCGACCGTCGAGGTGGCTGTCCGGACCAGGGACACCCACGGCTGGACTCCGTGGACCGCCGTCGACGTCGACCCTGACGAAGGTCCGTCGGCCGCCGAGGACGCCGCGGTCCGCGACGGCACGGCTCCGCTGTACGTGGGCGACGCCGACGCCGTCGAGGTCGACGTGTACGACGTCAACGGGCAGCGGCCGAGCGGGCTGACCGTGGCGGCGATCGATCCGGGCACCTCGGGCTACGACGCCACAGCGGCCAGGTCGGCATCGGCCGGGTCGGCCGCGAGCTCGGCGGGCACCGCGACCGCCAAGGCCGGCACCGCGACCGCCGCCCCAAGGGACGGCTTCCCCAAGATGCCCACGATCGTGACCCGCAAGCAGTGGGGCGCCAACGAGAGCCTGGGCGACACCTGCTGGTCACCCCGCTTCGGCAGCACGTTCAAGGCGGTGTTCGTGCACCACACCGCGGGGAGCAACACCTACACCCGTCGTGAGTCACCGTCGATCGTGCGCGGCATCTACGCCTACCACACGCAGTCCCGCGGCTGGTGCGACATCGGCTACAACTTCCTGGTCGACCGCTACGGAACCGTCTACGAAGGGCGTGCCGGCGGCATCCGCAAGCCGGTGCGCGGCGCACATTCTGGCGACTACAACGTCAACAGCACCGGAATCTCGCTGATGGGGGAGTTCACCAACACCATGCCGACCAAGGCGATGCGCTCGGCCCTCGTCAAGCTCGTGGCGTGGCGGCTCGGCGTCGCCTACCGGACCGGGGTCGGCTTCGCGTACATCAACGGCAAGCGCTTCGCCCAGATCTCCGGGCATCGCGATGCCATGTCCACAGCGTGCCCGGGCCAGATGGTGTACGACTGGTTGCCCACCTTGCGGCGCAAGGTGCATCAGCGCCTCGACCAGTTCTCGTCGGTGATCGAGCGGCACTGGTTGCACCGGGGCGGCGCGAAGGGCGCCCTGGGACCGGTCCGGATGGGCGAGGTGGCTGCCGGCGGTGGACGCCACACCACCTTCGCCAAGGCACGCAGTTACTTCAAGAACGGTCGTCGCGTCACCTTCTATGCGAGCCCACTGCTGTCGGCCTACGTCGCGTCCGGAGAGACGGGTGGCGAGCTGGGCTACCCGAGGTCGCGGCTGCACCACCCCGGCAAGGGATTGTCGGCCGTCTTCGCGGGCGGACGGCTCTACTGGTCCGCCAAGACCGACGCCCATCTGGTGCTGAGCGGAAGGGTCCTGGTGAAGTACCGCCATCTGCACGGACCTGCCGGCCCGCTGGGCTTCCCCAGGACGGACCTGCGCAGCACCAAGGCAGGCTCCTTCGCCAAGTTCCAGCGCGGAACCATCACCTACGACAAGACCACCGGACGAACGACTGTGAGCTACCGATGACCTCTGCGTCGACCGCACTGCGGCGCTCTCGCACCGGACTCGCAGCGCTGGCTGCGGCCGTGATCGCACCCCTGGCCCTGACTCTCAGCGCCCCGGCGGCACAGGCCGACCAGACCTACTACGTCCCGGTCTCGAAGGCCTGGACCATCAGCGGTCGCGGCTACGGTCACGGTCATGGCATGAGCCAGTACGGCGCACAGGGCGCCGCGCTGAAAGGGCTCAGCTACGACAAGATCGTCGACTTCTACTACCCCGGCACGTCGTGGACCAAGGCCAAGGGGCAGGTCCGCGTCCTGATCAGCGCCGACACCACGTCCGACCTGCAGGTGCGACCGAGGAAGGGTCTCACCGTTCGCGACCTCACCGACGGAGCGTCGTGGCAGCTGCCGGACAAGGCGGGGGTCGACCGCTGGCGGCTGACGCCGGTCACACGCGGGACCATCGTGCAGTTCCACAAGGCCGATCGGTGGCGCAGCTGGCAGATCCCGGGCGGGCGTGCCAAGTTCAAGGGTGCGGGCGAGTTCACCGCTCGTGGCGTCGTGACTCTGCTGGTGCCGTCCGGCGCAGACGTGACGGGGGTGCGCTACCGCGGCAGCCTGCGGTCGGTGCCGCCGTACCCGAAGGCCACGGTCCGCGACACCGTCAACGTCGTGTCCATGGACGCCTATGTCCGCGGGGTCGTCCCCTACGAGATGCCGGCGTCCTGGCAGCCCGCCGCGTTGCGCGCCCAGGCTGTGGCCGCCCGGACGTACGCCGCCTGGCTGCGCGCTCAGAACCCGCACCGCTACTACCAGATCTGCGACACCACCGCGTGTCAGGTCTACGGCGGGGTCGCAGCCGAGCAGACCTCCAGCAATGCTGCGGTCTCGGCGACCCGCCGGCAGATCCTGTCGTACGGCGGCAAGCCGGCGTTCACGCAGTTCTCCGCCTCCTCCGGGGGATGGACTGCTGCCGGCAGCGTCCCCTACCTCCCGGCCGAGCGCGATCCGTACGACAAGTTCCCCGGCAACGCCGTGCACCGCTGGTCAGCCGACGTCAGCGCGTCATCGTTGGAGGCGGCGCACCCCGAAGTAGGGTCTCTGATCGAGCTGCGGGTCACCTCGAGGGATGGCCACGGGATCTGGGGCGGCCGCGTCGCCCAGATCGTCCTCGAGGGCACCAAAGGCACGGCGTACATGACCGGCGATGACTTCCGTTGGCAGTACGACCTCCGGTCGACCTGGTTCTCGATCGCGCCGACTCCCATCATCGAGCGGTGGCGTGAGCTCGGTGGCGCGAAGTCCGCGATCGGGCGGCCGACGACCGGCGAGTACGCCCTCGACGACGGGTCGGCCCAGAACTTCAGCAGGGGCCGCATCTTCTGGAACGCTGCGACCGGAGCCCGCGAGCTGATGGGCCCGCTGCTCTTCACCTATCGCGCGTACGGGGGGCCGTCGTCGCACGTCGGGTGGCCCGAGACCGGCATTCTCAAGGCGCCGCGCAAGGGCCACAAGGTCCGGTTGCAGCGCGGCTACCTCTACTCCAAGCCCGGCCTCGGTGCGCACGTGATGTTCGGACGCGTGCTGCACTACTGGGCGACCGACGAGGGCGGCCCGGACGGAAGCCTCGGCTACCCGACCAGCAACGTCCGTACGGTCCGGGCCGGGCAGCGGGTCGACTTCCAGCACGGCCGGATCACCTGGGTCTCCTCGACCGGTCAGTTCCGGGTCGTCAAGAAGTGATCCCGGCGCTGACGCCCGGTCGAGAGCCGGCGTCCGCGGTCTGACCGTCAGCTCGGGTGCACGACCAGGACGAGGTCGCCGCCCTCGACCGTGCGGGGACCGTCCAGCGCGATGCGCTCGACCGTGCCGGCGACCGGCGTGGTGATGGAGGCTTCCATCTTCATCGCCTCGATGGTGGCGACGGCCTGCCCGGCCTCGACGGTGTCGCCGGCTCCCACGAGAACGGACACCACGCCGTCGAACGGGGCACCGACCTGGCCCGGACGGCCCGCATCGGCTCGCTCCTGCGCGGGCGCGTCCGACGACACCGAACGGTCCCGCACCGAGACCGGCCGGAGCTGCCCGTTGATCGTGCACATGACGGTGCGAATGCCGCGCTCGTCCGGCTGGCTGATCGACTCGACGCCGAGGATGAGGCGGACGCCCTCCTCGAGATAGACGTCGTGCTCGTCGTCGGACTCGAGACCGTAGAGGAAGTCCCGGGTCGGCAGCACCGACAGGTCGCTGTAGCGCTCTCGAGAGTCGGCGAACTCGCGGCTCGGACCCGGGAACAGCAGCCGGTTCAGCGTCGTACGACGGTCCGTGTCCAGCGCGGCAGCGTCCTCGGAGTCGAGCTTCTCCTCGTGCTGCTTGACGGTCCGGCCCGCCAGGGCCTTGGTGCGGAACGGTTCGGGCCAGCCGCCAGGCGGGTCGCCGAGCTCACCGGAGAGGAATCCGATCACCGAGTCCGGGACGTCGAAGGCTCCGGGGTCCGCGGCGAACGCAGCCGGATCGGCGTCAGTGGCGACCAGCGACAGGGCCAGGTCGCCCACGACTTTGCTCGACGGGGTGACTTTGACGATGTGGCCCAGGATGTCGTTGGCGGCGGCGTACATGTCCTCGATCTGTTCGAACTTCTCGCCGAGCCCGAGGGCGATCGCCTGCTGGCGGAGGTTGGACAGCTGGCCGCCGGGGATCTCGTGGGTGTACACGCGGCCGGTCGGGGCAGGGAGCCCGGCTTCGAAGGGGGCGTACAGCCGGCGGGTGGCCTCCCAGTACGGCTCGAGGTCGCACACGGCGTCCAGATCGAGGCCGGTGGCACGCTCGGTGTGGTCGGTGGCGCCGATCAGGGCAGAAAGGGCCGGCTGGCTGGTGGTGCCGGCAAGTGCCGCACTGGCGACGTCGACGGCGTCGACGCCCGACTCGATGGCGGCCACCAGCGTGGCGAGCTGGCCG
>JANLYC010000260.1:0-2640 GCA_031365435.1 Nocardioidaceae bacterium | reverse complement strand
CATGCGGTCGGTCTCGGCCGAGCCTGGCGAGCCCCGGGCCACGGAGGCGTCCTGGCTCCGGGTGCGACGGCCGCAACGCAGCTGTGCGTCGGTCGCACCGACGAGCGGCGTGGAACGCACTTCTGCGGGCGCGGCACGTCGCCGGTGCGGACGCCACACTGGCCCGGCACCTACCCACCCGGGCTACCCACGCACCGCGCCTTCGAGATGGCGTGGACGGCGGTCGGCCAGACGGGCGGTCTCGCGTTCGTCCACCCGCTCGACATCGCCGGACGCACCCTGCACCTGCGCACCGTCGCTGACCCCGCCTACGGTCCTGCCCAGCTGTCCCTGACCGTGCACGACGCGAGCGGTCACGCGTCCACCGTTCCGCTCGACGACCTGCCGCCGCTCCCGACGGGTGACTACGTGCTCGGCAAGAAGTGGGGTCAGGACCTGACCGTGGACGCGGCCCGGTTCGACCCCAGCGTCGACCTGTCGCAGGTCATCCAGGTCGACCTCGTCGCGGACAACGCAAGGGGTCGCGTCTGGGTGCTCGAGGTCGCTGCAGGCGTCCCGAGCCTGCCGCCGGTCGCCAACAAACGTTCGGCCACGATCGAGCTCGACGACGTGCGCCTCAACGAGGGGAACGGCCGGGGAGTGCGATTCGCCGACGTTCCGTTCCATGTCACCGGCGACGTCAGCGCGCCGTCCAGATTCACCGTGCTGTCGCTGAACTACTCGACGTACCGGTTCGGCAAGCCGAGCATCGTCAGGGTGGCCGCTGGCCAACGGACCGGAACGATTCGCATCCCGTACCGACCCAACCGGCGCGACGACCTGGCCCGGCGCGTCATCGCGGTCTCGGCGTACGCCGTCGCCGGGGCGATGCCGACGGACTATCTCGCCGAGGTCACCATTCTGGACGACGACCCCCGGCCCGCGGTACAGGTGCGTGCGCAGCGCACCACGATCCGTGAAGGTTGGACCGCCCGATGGACGGTGACACTCGCGCGTCCGGTGAGGTACTACACCACCGCGATCGCCAGCGTGCGACCCGGCCCGACGCGGACCGATGGGCTGCGCACTTCTGACGTGGACCAGGGCTGGCTGCACGACCACCTCAACCAGCGGAGCAAGCCCCGAAACCGGCTCCTCTCCGAGCTCTCGCTGCGGCTGTACAAGGACTTCGTCCCGGGCGAGCGGCAAGTCACCTTCTCGGTGCCGACCCGGGTGGACCGGCTGCTCGAGAGCCGTGAGCACGTCACGCTGCGCGTCCACATCCTGCGACTCGGAGCACCCGTGACCGCGACCATCGGCGTCGTGGATCGTCGCGTGGCCTGACCTGCGCGAAGCCGGTGCCGTCGCGAGCCGAGTCGAAGGTGCCGCCCAACACGCCAGGGGCAAGAACTTCACGCACAGGCGGGTCGTCCACTAGCCTCAGCCGGACGAGACGCGCGGGCGTGCGAACAGAACCCTTGGCCCCACGGCGTCGGCTGGATCAGTCCCCGGCGCCGTGGCTCGTGCTCATGGGGTGGCGTCCAGCCGGGTCGGGGCCACCGTCGGCGGCACCGGCTGGGGAGGGGTCGTCGTCAGCCGCCGCATCATTCGTTCCCAGCGCCGGTCAGCCCATCGGCGCCGCAGGCCCGCCGACACCGCAGCCGCGAAGATCACCGACTGGACGGCGGCGAGCGCGTAGTAGGCCGGGGAGAATGACGGACCGCTGTCGAAGAGGGAGAAGTTGTGCACGAAGCGCTCGCGGGCGTTGTCGACGATCGTGAACATCTCTCCTGCTGACAGCACCAGCCCCAGGACTCCGAGCACCAGCGATGCACGCGCGAGCCGAAAGAGCGGGAACGCCACCAGCGTGCCCGCGACGAGCCAGGCGGGCCGGAACATCTCGTTGCCGTCGAGCGGCAGTCCGAACCAGACCTCACCGTCGGGAAGCGCGCCGAAGTCGGCGATGCCACAGATCGCCGCCACCGCAACCAGCCACACGGCGGCAGACCAGCTGTCTGGCCGACCGCGGAGGCTGTCGGCACTGCCCAGAGGGGCCATGACCCACATCGTCGGCCCCGGTGCCGACAGTGCGCCCGTCAGCAGGCGAATCGGAACACGGTCGTTATCAGTTCGCGACCATTCACGAGGCGGCTCACCGGGGCTGGCGGAACCCTCAGGCTTCGTCCAGGAGCCGGGCGACCAGTCGCCGAGCGTCCTCACTCAGGTCCTGTTCGTGTACCGACACCTCACGTCCGCCGACGATGAACACGTAGACGTAACGGTCCGGCTGAGGTCGGCTCATGGCTGCTCCGGCGTCGATGCTCGCGGCCAGGCTCGCCAGCTCGAGCGCGCGCGGATCTTCGGCGGGCAGTAGCGCCGTGCGTACCTGCCCGGCGAACCCGCCGCTGCGACGGATCTCCACAACCTCCACACCTGACGGCGAGGTGCCCGCGTGGGTTGCGTCCGGGACCGCTGTCGTCGTCGATGCGCCCAGGACGCCGACCTCTGTCCACGCGGAGCGGACTGCGTCCGCCGCGGCGCGCCCGCGTGCTTCCGCTGCCGCTACGGTCGCCGCGGCGAAGCCCGCGAAGTCGGTTCCGGCCTCGACCTGCCCGCCTGTCAGGGCTGCGTACCAGATCGGGCCCGCCAACTCCCAGGCAT
>JANLYC010000472.1:0-9500 GCA_031365435.1 Nocardioidaceae bacterium | reverse complement strand
CAGGTGGGCCAGAAGTTCGCGCGCGAGATCTTCTTCCTCGGCGACGAGTACGACGCCGACGCGGCCCACCGGATGGGGATGGTCAACGCGGTCGTCCCGCACGTCGATCTCGAGCGAGTTGCCCTCGAATGGGCTGCGAAGGTCAACGCGAAATCACCCACTGCTCAGCGGATGCTCAAGTACGCCCTCAACCTCGTTGACGACGGCCTCGTCGGACAACAACTGTTCGCCGGCGAGGCGACGCGACTGGCCTATGGCACCGACGAGGCCGCCGAGGGACGGGACGCGTTTCTCGTGAAGCGAGAGCCGGACTGGTCGGACTACCCCTGGTACTACTGATCAGCGACTGCCGCCCCATCGTGCCTGACGATGTCGACGGAGACCTCTACCGCCGGAACCGTCCCCCGGTTCTCGAGCCAGTGGAGCGTATTGCGGTCCTCGGGCCAGCCCACGCCCGGCCCGTAGTCCGTGGCGATCCCATCTCGATGGTCGGTGATCGTTCCCTGCAGCACGTAGACGGTCCCGGGTCTGCCCTTGTGGTCGTGCACCGGGCCGAAGACTGCCCCCGGCTCCATGGTCACCAGGCGCATCCGGAGCTGACGCCCTTCCATACCCTGGATCTCGGGGCCGAGATCGACCGTGGCCAGGAGTTCCACCCCGACACCCCTCGTCTCCGTCTCGGGTCCCACCTGTTCATCGCTCATCGTGAAGCCTCTCCGTAGGGCGGTCCTGCCACCGGTGGCAACGTCTCCTCGGGTCCGATCCCCAAGCCTGGCGGCCGTGATGGATTGTCCACCCTCACGGGGCCACTAGGAAGGCCACAGCGGCACATCAGCCGATCGCATCGGCGCCGGCTGCTGGTGCCTACGAGCCCGTCGTCGGACTCGCCCGCCGCCGTTGCGCGAACGCGCTCACCTTGGCCCGGTTGCCACAGGACGACATGCTGCACCACCGGCGTCGGCCGCTCGTGTCGAGGAAGAGCCAGCCGCACTCGTGCCCCGGACAGGATCTGACCCGGCTCAGGTCGACGCGGGTCAGGAGGTCGCCGACGCTCCAGGCCACCGCCAGCAGCGGCAGGTCGAGGCCGCACTCCGGAGGGAATGACCAGTGCGGAGGGTGTCCGGGCTCGATCCGCACGGCGGCGCCACTACGGCGGACGTGCCCGGTCACGATGGCCGTGGCCCTGACGTCGGCTGGGTCGAGCACGGCGGCGTGAGTGGCCGTGCGAAGGCCGCGAGTGGCGGCGAGGACGGCTCTTGCCCGGTGTGGGTCGCGGGCTGCCTGACGTCGCGTTCGTCGTACGTCGTCGGAGGTGGCGAGCTCGGCGTCCATCGCCCAGACGCTCAGGTGGTCGTACGTCTTGAGCCACTCTCCGCGCGGATTGGTCAGGGCGTCCCAGCCGGCCCAGGTGTTGCAGAAGTCGAGCGCGGGATGTCCACCAATACGACGCGGGACCTTCAAGCCGTCGAGCTCCTGCCAGTGCATCTGCCCATTGTGCCTTGCGAGGTCGGCTTGGATGTGATGTTCTGCTAACCCGAAGACAAGTATTCACCGGTTAGTTTGCCTCAGCCGGACAACGAAGGGTCGCACCCATGAACAAAACCCTGTCCACAGCTGCCGCGCTCGTGCTGTCCGTCGGAGCGCTGGCGGTCACGCCGGCCACCCCGGCCTCCGCCGAGTCGGGCTCGTCGCAGTGGGTCCGCTATCACCAGCCGGACGTCGATGTCCCCGCCGGACATGCCTGCTCCTTCGCGGTGCACGAGCACGTGCTCCGCGACAAGGAGTACTACAAGGTCCTGGCGACGTACGACGACGGGACACACCAGTCCGAGCTGTGGAGGGGCCCGCTGGTGATGCGCTACACCAACGTCGACACGGGCACAGCGAAGGTCGTCGACATCAGCGGTCGGGCCAGGATCACCTACAACCCCGACGGCTCGTTCGCGTCGATCACCATCGTCACCGGGCATTTCGGTGCCACGATCCCGCCCGGCAACGAGATGGCCGCAGGCCTCTACCGGGTCGGCGGGAAGGACTCGTCGTTGACCATCGAGCGCGACGGCAAGCGGTACATCGCCCTCGGACCGAACGGATCCACCGAAGACCTCTGCGCCGCCCTGTCGGGCTGATCCGACGCCGGGCCCAGAGCCTCGTCCGGGGCATCGGGCACCGTAGTCCTTGCGTCCGGACTTCTGCTTCGTTTTGAGACACTCGCCGAGGCTGTGCACCAACGGCTCCGTTTTGCTCTAGGTTCGGCACGTGCTCGTTGCGATCGTGAAAGAGACGCTCGAGGGTGAGGCCCGCGTGGCCATGGTCCCTGAGCTGGTCTCGAAGCTGACACGGCTCGGGTACGACGTGACGGTCGAGTCCGGGGCCGGACAGCAGGCGCAGTACAGCGACGAGCTGTACGTCGAGGCCGGTGCGAGCATCGAGGAAACCGGTCTGGAGCGGGCCGACCTGGTGCTGTCGGTCCAGCCGTTGACGAGCGCCCAGATCCGGACGCTTCGTCCCGGCTGCGCGACGATGTCGTTCTTCCCGAGCACGCAGTCGCTGAGCTCGGTCGTCGAGCGGGCCGACCTCCAGATCACCTCCTTCGCGATGGAGCTCATCCCGCGGATCTCGCGCGCTCAGTCGATGGACGCGCTGAGCTCGCAGGCATTGGTGGCGGGCTACCGCTGTGCCCTGGTCGCGGCCGGCATGCTGCGGCGGTTCTTCCCGCTCAACATGACCTCGGCCGGCACGATCCCGCCGGCCGAGGTAGTGGTGCTCGGTGCCGGCGTGGCCGGATTGCAGGCAATTGCCACGGCCAAGCGACTGGGCGCGGTGGTCAAGGCGTATGACGTCCGCGCCGCTGCCGCCGAAGAGATCCGTTCGGTGGGCGCCATCGCCATCGAGCTCGAGCTCGACACGCTCGAAGGCGCCGGTGGCTATGCCCGCGAGATGACCGAGGACCGCGCACAGCGACAGCGTGAGCTGCTGACGCCGTACATCACCGCAGCCGACGCCCTGATCACGACGGCCGCGGTACCGGGCCGAGCCGCACCCAAGCTGGTGACGAAGGCGATGGTCGAGACGATGCGCCCGGGATCGGTGGTGGTCGACCTCGCCGCGGAGTCGGGCGGCAACGTGGAGGGCTCCGTTCCCGGCAGTGTCGTCCAGCTGGGCAACGTTCAGGTCTGGGGCGCCTTCAACGTACCCAGCCAGCTGCCAGGTCCGGCCAGCAAGCTCTACGCGCAGAACCTGCTCAACCTGATCACGCTGATGACCGCCGACGGGGTGTTCGCACCCGACTTCGGGGACGAGATCGTCGCCGGGTGTTGCGTCACCCACCAGGGAGACGTCGTCAACGACGCCACCCGCCGGGCAATGGAGGACGCCCTATGAGCGAGTCCGATCTGATCTGGCTGACGATCTTCGTGCTGAGCGTGTTCGTCGGCGTCGAGGTGATCTCGAAGGTCTCCTCGACCTTGCACACGCCGCTGATGTCGGGAGCCAACGCCATCCACGGCATCATCCTGGTCGGCGCTGTCCTTGTGACCGGCACCAGCGACTCCACGGCGGCGACGGTCGTCGGTCTGATCGCGATCGTCCTCGCCACGATCAACATGGTGGGCGGCTTCGTGGTCACCGATCGGATGCTCCAGATGTTCACCGGTCGCAAGAAAGAGCCGCGCGGATGAGCGGTACGACGCTCGGCCTGCTCTACCTGATCGCGGCTGTCTGCTTCATCCTGGCCCTGAAGGGGCTGTCGTCGCCGCGTACGGCGCGCAACGGCAACCTGCTCGGCGCGGCCGGAGCGGTGTTGGCCACGGTCACGGTTCTCACCACCAAGGGCCTGCACCACCGAGAGCTGATCCTCATCGCCATCGCCGTCGGCACGGTCGCCGGCGTGGTGGCGGCGCGGCGGGTCCAGATGACCCAGATGCCGCAGCTGGTCGCCTTGTTCAACGGTGTCGGCGGTGGTGCAGCCGCGTTGGTTGCGCTGCTGGAGCTGCACGAGATCGTCGCATTCGACAAGGGTGCCGACGCGCCGACGTTCACGCTGGTGGCGACCGCGTTCACGATCCTGGTCGGCACGGTCAGCTTCGCGGGTTCGATGGTGACCTTCGCCAAGCTGCAGGAGCTGATGACCACCAGGCCGGTGACGTTCCCGGCGCTTCCGGTGCTGTTCGCGGGATCGTTCCTGGGCGGGATCGCGCTGTCGGTCGTCCTGGTGGCCAACGTGTCGCTCTGGGTCGGGGTGGTCATCGCTGTCGTCGGTCTCGGCCTCGGCGTCCTCCTCGTGCTGCCGGTGGGTGGCGCCGACGTACCCATCGTGATCTCGCTGCTCAACGCGTTCACGGGGCTGAGCGTCGCTGCGGGTGGTTATGTCCTCGGCAACACCTTGCTGTTGATCGCGGGCACCCTCGTCGGAGCGTCCGGAACGTTCCTCACCCGACTGATGGCGTCGGCGATGGGTAGGTCGCTGGCCAACATCCTGTTCGGTGCGTTGAAGGGCGGATCCACGCTCGGTGGCGGCGAGGTGTCCGACCGGCCGGTGCGGTCGGGTGGCCCAGAAGACGTCGCGATCCTGCTGGAGTACGCGAACCGCGTGATCATCGTGCCCGGATACGGTCTGGCGGTGGCACAGGCGCAGCACACGCTGCGCGAGCTGGTCGATGAGCTGACGGCCAAGGGGATCGAGGTCGACTACGCGATCCACCCGGTGGCGGGTCGGATGCCCGGCCACATGAACGTGCTGCTCGCTGAGGCGCAGGTGCCGTACGAGCAGCTCAAGGAGATGGACGACATCAACCCGCAGTTCAAGCAGGCTGACGTGGTCCTGGTGGTCGGCGCGAACGACGTCGTCAACCCCGCGGCGAAGACAACGCCGGGGGCTCCGATCTACGGGATGCCGATCCTGGCGGCCGACGAGGCCAAGCAGATCATCTTCCTGAAGCGGTCGATGCGGCCTGGTTTCGCCGGCATCGAGAACGAACTGCTGTTCGATCCCAAGACCACCTTGCTGTTCGGAGACGCCAAGGACTCCCTCAGCAAGGTCCTCTCCGCCGTCAAAGCCCTCTGACTCCCCACCGCTCGCCGTTCATCTGGCCCTCCGCGTTTGCCTAGTTCACAAGCCAGGTGGCTTGTGAACTAGGCAAAGCCACCGCTGCGACTGCAGGCTTGCCTCTCTGGCTTGTCGTACGCCGACACCCCGACACGCCGACCGGCATACAGCCGTGAGCGCCGTCACGGCGCGGCCAGCCATACCTCGGTATTCTCCTGCCTGCACAAACCCGGCCCGTCGGGTCACACCGCAACGATGGAGGCGTTTCCGATGGACTCACAGCACCACAAGTACGACGGACCGGAAGACCCCGACCAGACCAAAGGCAAGGCCTGGAGCTATCTGGTGGGCGGACTCGTCGTACTCGCCCTGCTCTATGTGGTGGCGACGGGCAAGGTGCAGGTCTTCGGCGGATGACGCGTGGCCAGGGCGGCAGGTGGGCAAGGCAAGTGCGAAGTCCCCGAGGGAAATTTGCCTAGTTCACAAGCCACCTGGCTTGTGAACTAGGCAAACGCGGAGGGCCAGAAGGTCAGTGGGCGATGCCGTAGAGACGGTCGCCGGCGTCCCCGAGGCCGGGGACGATGTAGCCCCTCTCGTTGAGCTTCTCGTCCATCGCGGCGGTCACGACGGTCACCGGGATGTCGAGGTCGGCCAGGTCCTTCTCGAGCCTCGCGCACCCTTCAGGGGCCGCCAGCAGGCAGATCGCCGTGATGTGGTCGGCGCCGCGTTCGACCAGGAAGTTGATCGCCGCTGCCAACGTCCCACCCGTGGCGAGCATCGGGTCGAGCACGTAGCACTGCCGGCCGGACAGGTCGTCGGGCAGCCGCTCAGCGTACGTCGACGCCTTGAGCGTGTCCTCGTCGCGGATCATCCCGAGGAAACCGACCTCCGCGGTCGGCAGCAACCGCACCATGCCCTCGAGCATCCCGAGACCGGCACGCAGGATCGGTACGACGAGCGGCTTCGGCGATGCCAGCTTGGTCCCTTCAGCCGGCGCCACCGGCGTCGTGATGCTGATCGCCTCGGTACGGACCTCGCGGGTCGCCTCGTACGCCAGCAGGGTCACCAGCTCCTCCGTGAGCCGGCGGAACGTCGGTGAGTCGGTGCGCTCGTCCCTCAGCACGGTGAGCTTGTGGGCGACGAGCGGGTGGTCCACGACGTGAGTCTGCATGGTGGCCAACCTAAGGGATGGCCGCGAAGGCGTCCTAGCGAGGTGTTTGCGCACGAGTTCGCCCGATCGGCACCTGAGGGCCGTGCCTTGGGGCTCGCCACGCCAGCCCGCGTCTGTCACCATCGAAGCATGAGCGCCATGGATGCAGAGTCAGCAGCCGCCATCGACTTTGCCGTTGCCGCGTCGCGTGAAGACGGCGACTGGTCCGTCTCCACGCTCCCCCCGAGGGCCGCCACCGAGCTCGACGTCCTGCTCCACGCCCTCGCCCAGCTGCCGTCCGACGTCGGCACCATCGGGATGGTCAGCGTCGACGAGGACTTCTTCGTGCTCGCGCGCGTCTCTGGCGGACATGTCCAGCTCCTCCTGTCCGACGTCGGCGCCGCTACCGAGTCCCCGCTTGCCATGGCCGTGGTCGACCGGCTCGAGCTTCCGCTTCCGGACGATGACGACGACCAGATCCAGCCCGCGGGCGACCTCGGGATGCTCGGCGACCTGGGCCTGTCCGCGATGGAGCTCGGCGCCATCTGCGACGACGGCGACCTCTACCCAGACGAGCTGCTCGGCGACATCGCCTTCCGACTGGGGTTCGGCCGACAGTTCGACGACCTGCTCGACAACGCGATGGCCTAGACCGCGACCCGCTCCGGATCGGTTGCTCGATGAGTACGA
This sequence comes from Nocardioidaceae bacterium, assembly GCA_031365435.1. Lineage (GTDB taxonomy): Bacteria > Actinomycetota > Actinomycetes > Propionibacteriales > Nocardioidaceae > JANLYC01. The sequence continues at coordinate 2,613 of JANLYC010000472.1, read as the reverse complement.
CGGCGGACGACGCACGCCATCGGTACGACGCCCTGATGCGACAGGCGCTCGACGTGGCCCGCCGGGCCGAGGCCTCGGCCGACGTACCCATCGGCGCCCTCGTGGTGGACGCCGACGGTCAGGTCCTGTCGACCGGCGCCAACCTGCGAGAAGCCGCCGCCGATCCGACCGCACACGCCGAAGTGGTCGCGATCCGTGCCGCGGCCCAACGGCTGGGGGAGTGGCGCCTCGCCGGCTGCACCCTCGTGGTGACGCTCGAGCCGTGCACGATGTGCGCGGGGGCAATCGTGCTGGCCCGGCTCGACCGCGTGGTCTTCGGCGCCTACGACCCCAAGGCCGGCGCAGTCGGTTCGTTGTGGGACGTGGTCCGCGACCGCCGCCTCAACCACCGTCCCGAGGTGATCGGCGGCGTCCTGGCGGACGAGGCAGGCGAGCTGATCCGGACCTTCTTCGACGGGCATCGCTGACGCTCGCATGCCATGGTGCGCCGGCCTGCGGCCGATTTCTACCGACACCACCGCCTCCGGTAACCTTGCGCGCGGTGGCGTGTCCGAGCGGCCTAAGGAGCACGCCTCGAAAGCGTGTGTGGGTGCAAGCCCACCGTGGGTTCAAATCCCACCGCCACCGCCAGCCATGCGCCACGAAAGCGCCGGTCCGCCCACTCGGGCGGGCCGGCGTTCTCGCGTCCGTCCAGGCTGGCGTGCTGTCAATGCTTCGAGCCCGTAGTCGGGTCGCTTGCTGGATCAGCTCTCGGAGCGGAGGCGGGGAATCAAAGTTGTCGTCACCTCGCGGAACACGGTCTCCTCCCGCGGATCATCTCGCCAGGAGCCGGGCCAGTACAGGACGAACTCATCGATGCCGATCTGCCGAAACCGTCCCACCATGTCGGCGAAGTACTCCGGTGAAAGCCAGGGCGTCAGTGGCGGATAGCACACCACCGAGTGCCGGATCTCCGTCGGATCTCGCCCGCAATCGACGCAGAGATCGTCGAAGCGCGCGCAGCGTTCCGCGGTGGTCGCGTAGAAGTCGTTCTCGGTCTCCACCCCGGGGCCACCCCACGAGTTCCAGCCATCGGCGTACTTGGCTGCGATCCGCAACATCTTCGGGCCGTGAGCGGCGATGGTCAGCGGCGGCCGGGGCCGCTGAACCGGTAGCGGGACGGTCTCTGCACCCTCGCAGCGGTAGAAGGTGCCCTGGTACGTCGTGACGTCTTGGCGGAGCAGCAGGTCGACGAGCTCGACGAACTCGGCGAACCTGGCCACCTGCTCAGCCGGCGACCAGGTGATGCCGGCTGCGGCGGCACCCGCTGAGGGATCCCCGACTCCGAGCGCAAGCTCGAACCGGCCGCCGGTCAGCTGGTCCACGGTCATCGCGGCCTTGGCCAGCGTCACCGGATGTCTGAAGTACAGGCTCGACACGAGCGTGCCGACCCTGATCCGGCTGGTTGCCTCGCCCATCAGGGTCAGGGTCGTGGGTCCGTCGAACATCAGGTGCTTGGGGCGATCGGGTTCCACCACGGTGTCGCAGTTCCACAGCACGTCGAACCCGCACCGCTCGGCTTCCACCCAGTGCTCCCGCAGTTCCCCCAGCGGCAGGTGTTGGTACTGGTAGGCGCAGAAGCGCAGCGTGGACATGGCCGCCCCATCGTCGTGTGTGGTGTTCCTGCATTGTGCGACCCGACTCCTCGGCGGTCAATGCCTCGTCGAACCGGCCAAGGGACGTCAGTCAGCGAGGACAATGCCGGGGTGTCCATCGAGCGGATCGTGTCCGGCGGTCAGACCGGTGCGGACCGGGCGGCACTCGACGTGGCCATCCGGCACGGCCTGCCGTACGGCGGCTGGTGTCCCCGCGGCGGCTGGGCCGAGGACCTCCCGAAGCCGCCGGGACTCCTCGCGCCATACCCGGGCCTGCGCCAGACACCGTCGGCCGACCCCAGCCAACGCACCGTGTGGAACGTCCGTGACAGCGACGCCACCCTGGTGCTCCTCGCCGACGGCGTGACGTCACCCGGTACGGCGCTGACGGTCGTGACCGCGCAGCGACTCGGTCGGCCGCTCCTGGTCGCCGGAGCCGACCAGCTCGACGCGATACGTCTGTGGGTCGCTGAGCTGCACGGCTCGACGGCGCTCAACGTGGCGGGGCCACGCGAGAGCGAGGCACCCGGTGGCTATGCGGCAACCAGCAGTCTGCTCGACCTGCTGCTGGAGTGAGGCAGCGGTCCCGGGTTCGAGCGGACCACTCCAGGATGTGAGGGGACTTTGGGCCCTGCCGTGGTCGGGATTGCGCATCTACGTTGGCTGTACCGGTCTTCACCGGTTGGCTAGGAGGCGGGTCATGGATGCCCCGATGTTCACCGAGAGCCTGAACGGGCCGGCGCACTACCTCGACTGGGGTCCGATCTCGATCTCCGTCGGCAACCTCGTCATGATCGGTTTGATCATCGCGCTGTTCGTCCTCGCGATCGTCCTTCCGTTCCCCGGTTCGCGTAGCCGGCCGTGACCGCACCGTCTTTGCCCGCCCCTCGGACGGATCCGTCCGCGGATGTCGCCGAGCCCGGGAACTGGTCCGGCCGGCTCCGCGAGCGTGCGGTGCGCGAGATGCCACCCGAGCAGC
>JANLYC010000195.1:0-5476 GCA_031365435.1 Nocardioidaceae bacterium | reverse complement strand
AGCTCAGGACGCGGGAGGTCGGCCTCCTTCGTACCCATGATCTTGTCGGCGTTCTGGCCGAAGATCTTCCAGAGCCTTTCGACGGACAGTGCCGAGCCGACCGAAGAGTCTGCGGTTGGGCGGTCCGGCTGGTCGTGGGTGTCGGAAACGGTCGGAGCCTGGGTCATGACGACGTTTCACTTTCGGTGGTGGCGCGGGCACTGGGCTGGGCCATGGTCGACGAGATCGTGGCGCTCTGCTGACCTGAGGGCGCTGCGTCCGGCGCCGAGAGCGGCATGTTGTCGCGGTAGCGGTAGTAGGGGACGTCTTCCGCAGGGAGTGGGGTGTTGCCGAGGATCAGGTCGGCGGCCTTCTCTGCGACCATCATGATCGGTGCATAGATATTGCCGTTGGTGACGTACGGCATGACCGACGCGTCGACGACACGCAGGCCCTCGACGCCGTGCACGCGCATCGACAGTGGGTCGACCACGGACATCTCATCAGTGCCCATCTTGGCACTGCAGGACGGGTGGAGGGCAGTCTCTGCATCATTGGCCACCCACTCGAGAATCTCGTCGTCGGTCTCGACCCCGGGGCCGGGCGACAGCTCCCGGTCGTTGTACGGCGCGAAAGCGGGCTGGTTGAGGATGTCACGCGCCACCCGGATGGCTTCGACCCACTCCTTGCGGTCCGTCGGCGTGGACAGGTAGTTGAAGCGCAGGGCCGGATGCTTCTTCGGATCCGTCGACGTGATCTTCACGGAGCCACGGGTGTCGGCGTACATAGGTCCGATGTGGACCTGGTAACCATGACCCTTGGTGGGCGACGATCCGTCATACCGGATCGCGACCGGGAGGAAATGGAACATCAGGTTCGGGTAGTCGACGTCCTCGTTGCTGCGGGCGAAGCCGCCGCCCTCGAAGTGGTTGGTGGCGCCGAGGCCCTTGCGGAAGAACAGCCAGTCGAAACCGATCTTGGGGCGGTTGCGCCAGCGCAGGCCGGGCGCGATCGACACCGGCAGCTTGGAGGCGTACTGGATGTAGACCTCGAGGTGGTCCTGGAGGTTCTCACCTACGCCGGGTGAGTCGTGGACTGCGGTGATCCCGAGGGCACGCAGCTCGTCGGCGTTCCCGATGCCCGACAGCTGGAGCAGCTGCGGGGAGTTGATGGCGCCGCCGCACAGGATCACCTCGGCGCCCCGCGCCTGTCGGTGGACACGCCCCGCACGAAGGTAGTCGACGCCCACGGCCCGCTTGCCCTCGAACACGACCTTCGTCGTGAACGCCATCGTCTCGACGGTGAGGTTGGGACGTCTGATGACCGGGTGCAGGTAGGCGCGGGCCGCCGACAGCCGGCGGCCGCGATAGACGTTCCGGTCGAACCGCGCGAAGCCCTCCTGGCGGTAGCCGTTCACGTCGTCGGTCAAGGCATAGCCCGCCTGCTGCGCTGCCTCGAAGAACGCGCTGAACAAGGGGTTCTTCGCAGGACCTCGTTCAAGCACGAGAGGCCCGTCGCCACCGCGCCACCGGTCCGCGCCGGCGAGGCAGGTCTCCATGCGCTTGAAATAGGGCAGACAGTGCAGGTAGCTCCAGGACTCCATGCCGGGGTCAGCGGCCCAGCGTTCGTAGTCCAGCGGGTTGCCACGCTGGAAGATCATCCCGTTGATGCTGCTCGAGCCACCGAGGATCTTGCCGCGGGCGTGGAAGATACGGCGGCCGTTCATGAACGGCTCGGGCTCGGACTCGTACTTCCAGTCGTACAGGCGGTTGCCGATGGGAATGGGCAACGCCGCCGGCATGTGGATGAACGGGTCGATGCGGTAGTCGCTGCGGCCGGCCTCGAGGACGAGCACGCTGTTTCCGGGGTCGGCGCTGAGGCGGTTGGCGAGTGCGCAGCCGGCCGAACCGCCACCGACGATGATGTAGTCCCAGTGCTTCTGGCCAGCCTGCTTGGCGCTGCCGGCCATCAGCTGCCGCCGAACCAGTGCTGCACCTCGGGCTTGACGTTGTGCCAGATGTGCTTGGTCTCGCGGTACTCGTCGAGCCCGGCTCCGCCGAGCTCGCGGCCGGTGCCGGACTGCTTGTAGCCGCCCCACTCGGCCTGCGGCACGTACGGGTGGTAGTCGTTGATCCACACGGTGCCCATGCGAAGGCGGCTGGCAACCCGCTCGGCCCGGCCGGCGTTCTCGGTCCAGACGGCACCGGCCAGCCCGTAGATGCTGTCGTTGGCGATCCGGACCGCGTCGGCTTCGTCGGTGAAGGTCTCTACGGTGAGCACCGGACCGAACGACTCGTCGTGGACCGCGTCGAGACCGCTGCAGTCGTCGAGGACCGTTGGCAGGTAGTAGAAGCCCTCGGCGAGTGCGGGATCGTCGGGGCGGCTGCCACCACAACGCAACGTGGCACCCTGCTCGAGCGCGTGCGCGACATACGCCTCGACCTTGTCGCGATGCGCCGCCGACACGAGCGGGCCTGTCTCGGCCTTGGGGTCGAACGGCCCACCGAGGCGGATGCGCTGCGCCCGTTCGACGAGCTCGTCGACGAAGTCGTCCTTGATGCTTTCCTGGATGATCAGGCGCGCACCGGCCGAGCAGACCTGCCCGGAGTGCAGGAAGACCGCGGTGAGGGCCATGTCGAGCGCGACGTCGCGGTCAGCGTCGGCGAACACGATGTTGGGGTTCTTGCCGCCGAGCTCGAGCGCGACCTTCTTGACTGTGGCCGCGGCGTTCGCCATCAGGATCCGCCCGGTCTCGAGGCCGCCGGTGAAGGAGACGAGGTCGACGTCGGGGTGGGTGGACAGGGGCGCCCCCGCGTCGGGCCCCGCGCCGAGGATGAGGTTGGCGACCCCGGCCGGCAGGCCGGCCTCGTGCAGGTAGTGCATGAGCAGGATCGCCGTCGACGGCGTCAGTTCGCTCGGCTTGAGCACGAACGTGTTGCCGGCTGCGAGTGCGGGGGCGACCTTCCACGACGTCTGCAGCAGGGGGTAGTTCCACGGCGTGATCAGTGCACAGACACCGATGGGCTCGTGCACGATGCGGCTGCGGACGTTGGACTGGCCGGTGTCGACCACGCGGCCCGCGTCCTCGGCCGCGGTGTTGGCGTAGTAGCGGAACACCGAGACGATGTCGTCGACGTCATACTCGCTCTCGACGAGACGCTTGCCTGTGTCGAGCGACTCGGCGCGGGCCACGTCGTCTCGGTTGGCGACGAGGAGGTCGGCGACCCGGTGCAACAAGCCGCTGCGGTCATGCACGGACGTGCCGGTCCACACGCCCGAGTCGAAGGCTTCCCGGGCCGCCGCGATGGCGTCGAGAGTGTCCTCGGGACCGGCTTCGTCTACGGTCACCACATGCCTGCCGTCAGCTGGGCAGCGGATGTCGCGCTCTCGACCCCCCCGCGCAGAGCGCCATTCCCCCGCGATGTAAAGATCGGGCACATCGCCTCCGATTGAGATCAGTCGATTGTTGCGAATTGAGCAACACGTACTGTTCTACGCAACAAACTTAAACAGCGGTGCAGGTAGCCCGTCAAGATGCGTTGGCGAGGTCGTTACCTTGGGGACGTCCGCATCTCACACAAGCGGTACTTTTCGTCCGGCTCTGCAGCGTCGAGCCCTCAACCGCGCCACCCGAGTCGCTGCGAGACCTCGTCTGCCGCGGCCACGACCGCCTCGGCCATCTGCGGCACGCGGCGGGCATCGAGACGGAAGGTCGGTCCTGAGATGCTCATCGAGGCGACCGGCTCGCCATGCGTGTTGCGGATCGGCGCCGCGATGGCGGTGAGTCCGATCTCGAGCTCGTCGATCGCGATGGCGTAGCCCCGGCGGCGTACCTCGTCGAGCTCGCGCAGCAGCCCTTCGAACGTCGTGATCGTGTTGGCGGTGTACGACTTGAGCGCAGGCACCTGGCGTCGCACCTCGGGCGGCTCGAGAGCGCTGAGCAGGACCTTGCCGTTGGATGTGGCGTGCAAGGGAATGCGCTGTCCAACCCAGTTGTGCGGCTGGAGAGCCGAGGATCCGGCCACCTGGTCCATGTAGAGCGCGGCACCGTCGGAGAGGACCGCCAGGTTGACGGTCTCGCCGGTGCGCTGGGCAAGCTGGCGGGCGACACCCCGGCTCTCCTGGACGAGGTCGAGCCGCGAGGTCGTGGCGCCCGCGAGGCGCAGGATCCCGGTGCCGAGGCGGTACTTCCCGCGGCCGGCGATCTGCTCGACCAGGTCTCGCCGTTCGAGCGCGGCGACGAGACGGAACGCCGTGGACTTGTGGACTCCGAGCTCGCGCGCGATATCGGTGACCCCCGCCTCGCCGGTGCGGGCCAGGATCTCGAGGATGGACACGGCCCGGTCGACCGACTGGACTGTGCTGGCCACTACCGCGGAGCCGGCCGGCGCCTGCGCTGACAGCTCCGACAACTCCGACGCGAACTCCGCGGGTATGCCGTTGCCGTCGGCACGATCCGTGGCGAGACCTACGGGCTTGTTGCTCATGACGAAACAGTAGTGCATAGACAGCGACAAATGACAAGGCTCGACGGCATACTGCTGCCATGACGACGGCACCACTCGCGGGCGGACCCGGGGGTATCGTGTTGCGGTTGCGATGTCCGGATCGTCCCGGGATCGTGCATGCGGTCTCGGGGTTCCTGGTGGAGCAGTCCGCCAATATCGTGCAGAGCCAACAGTACGGCGACAGCGAGACCGGCCGGTTCTTCCTCCGCGTGCATTTCGAGCTGATCGGCTCGTCCGCGACCGTCGAGGACCTGCGGGAACGCTTCGTGTCCGTGGCGACGACCTACGACATGGCGTGGGAGATGTGGGACGCGCTGGCGCCGTACAACACGCTCATCATGGTGTCGAGGTTCGGACACTGCCTCAACGACCTGCTGTTCCGTTGGAACACGGGGGCGCTGCAGATCGACATTCCCGCGATCGTCTCGAACCACCGCGACTTCGAGAAGCTCGCGGCGACCTACGACATCCCGTTCCACCACATCCCGGTCACGCCGGAGACGAAGGCGGATGCGGAGAAGCAGCTGTTGAGCCTGGTGGACGAGCTCGACATCCATGTCGTGGTGCTCGCGCGGTACATGCAGGTGCTCTCGGACGAGACGTGCCGAGCCCTGAGTGGCAAGGCGATCAACATCCACCACTCGTTCCTGCCGAGCTTCAAAGGTGCGCGGCCCTATCACCAGGCGCATCAACGCGGCGTCAAGCTGATCGGGGCGACGGCTCACTACGTGACCTCAGACCTCGACGAAGGTCCGATCATCGAGCAGGACGTCGCGCGCGTCGACCACAACTTCACCGCCGAGCAGCTGGTCACGGCCGGTCGCGACGTCGAGAGCTCGGTCCTGTCCCGCGCCGTCCGCTGGCACTGCGAGACCCGCGTCATGATCAACGACAACAAGACCGTCGTCTTCCGCTGACCGTCTTCGTTGAACCGCGGGTTGTTGGGTGTTGACCCGCGGGTTGTTGGGTGTTGACCCGCGGGTTGTTGG
>JANLYC010000178.1:0-5268 GCA_031365435.1 Nocardioidaceae bacterium | reverse complement strand
CAGCTCGAGTGGCCTATCCGTCTCGGGCGCCACGATGTCGTTCCAGGGGTGGTCACGCGCGGCCATCGCGCCCTCGACGAGCTGAGCGCGCTTCGCTAGCTGGTGCCGGTGGAGAGGGTCCGAATGGGGACCCCGAGTGATGTCAGCCGGACTAGTGGAAGGTTCGCAATCCGGATAGGCGTCAACCCCTCCCTTCGGCGCTCCCGGGGCCAGGTCCTCAGGCGGCGGCGTGACCGTGATTCCCGGGCAGCGATCAGGTACTGCGGGCGCCTGGTTCGTAGACAGAGGGAGTATTGGTCCGTGGTCCGTGGGTGCCCGCGGATCGGCTAAGACCGAGCTGATCGCGGCAGGCTCTCTGAGGATTGTTCGTCGAGGTATCGCAACGCTGCCGCGAGGATGGCTTCTTGGGATTCCGCCGCATCGAGGCGCAACCAACCGTCGTGTGGGTGCAGGAGTTGTTCCTGCCATGCCAGCAGGGTCTCCTCGGCCGTTCCGAATTCCCATGCGGTTCCCGGCACCGGTTCTGTCGCCGAGGCCACCTGGGATATTCGCGGCGTCCGTTCGTCAAGCCTGAGGAGTAGCCCCGAGACCTCCGCAGCCCACAACTCGATGAAGCCGTAGCGCACGCCGGCCTCGTGAGCGATCGTTCGTCCTGCGTCGAGTAGCTCCTGATATCTGCACGGTGAGTCGAGGATGACGCTCCTTCCCTGAGCGACCAGGTCAGTTGAGAGCGCCAGCGCCGTCGCATAGCTAGCCGTTCCTGCGCGTGTCACAGGTACCCCGGCCACAATGAGTGCACTCTTCAACACGTCTGTATCCACGACGACACAGTCGATGGCGCTGGCTATCCCTCGGGCCAGGGTCGACTTCCCTGATCCGGGAACGCCGGAGAGCTGGAGGAGCACGGCCACACGGTAGGGCACTGCGTTGAGTCGCGAACACGCGTCAGCGAAAAGCCGCGTGCGCGGAGAGCCGAAGATGCACACGGGAACTCAGACGCTCCTCGTGGTCGGTTCCCTGCGCAGCAACTGGATGCCGGTGTCTGTCTGGTTACGCGAGATTGCCCCCTAGGTCATGAGGTCCTCTCGCGCGGGAGCCAGTTACTTCAGCCGACGTAGTGTCCTTGCGGGCAGGTGTCTCGGCCATACGCCACAGGCCGCCGACAGGTTGGGCAAGTCCTCACTTCTGGACTTTTCCCTCGCAGGATTTGAAAGCCACGCTTAGCTGCGCTCCCGGCTTCGCCGATCGCGTCCTCAGCCTTGCGTTGGCTCGCGCGGTTGCCCCACAAACGGCCCATGACATCCCCCTCGGTCGTGCTGGACCCTTCAAGGTAGTCGCAGCTCACTCTCCTGAGAAGGATGAGCGCGCAGACCTAGCTGCACGCTGGCCCCGTCAACGGCCGAGTTGGACACGCACTCAGCGGCATGAACGGTCGGGTGATGCGCGATACTCCCGACATGCCAATTCGTGGGGTCGTGCGGGTCTGGCACCGTGACCAGGGTTGGGGAGTAATCGACTCGCAGGACACCCCGGGTGGTTGCTGGGCGCACTTCTCATCCGTACTCGTGCCAGGCTACCGAGAACTACGCTATGCAGGACGGCTATTTGTTCCGAGCCACCGAGGTGTGGCCAGCGGGGCAGGAGCCTTACAGGGCCGAGGGCGAGACCGTAGTTCATCCGCCGCGTATCGGTCCACGCTGACCATCACGTTTGATGACCCGGACGAGCCCGGTCTCGCCCATCCCGCCTGAATCGCGCCACCCGCTCATCGGCTGCGCGGATCGCGGCATGAGAGGACGTTTCTTCGAGCCGACCGCGGGCATGGTGCGGAGCCACGAGCGCGACGGGTGAGCCCGGTCGATACACGGGCCTCAAGAACGCCGTTGCCTGGTTGGCCACGAGAGGCACAACTGGTGGGTTTTCGTCATTCCCGTCTACCTTTCGCCTTCGTAGGGTGCTCACCATGACCGAGACCTGGACCGCGCCCGCGGTCGACCGCACCGAGGCCCCCAACGTTGCGCCCGAGCGCACCGCGATGGAGGCGCTGTTGGACTACTTCCGCGAGACCCTGCTGTGGAAGTGCGCCGGGCTGAGCGCGGCACAACTCAAGCAGCGGTCCGTGCCACCGTCCTCGATGTCGCTGCTTGGACTCGTGCGGCACATGGCCGAGGTCGAGCGGGTCTGGTTCCGGACCCGGGTCGCCGGCGAGGACATCGGGCCGATCTTCTGCTCGGAGGCCAGCCCCGCCGGCGACTTCGACGACGTCGACGCGGCTGACGCCGAGGCTGACTTCGCGACGTATCAGCGGGAGGTCGACGCGGCCCGTGCCGTGCTGGCCGCCCGCGGCTTCGACGACACGTTCGCGCTGACACGCCCGGAGGCGACCATCGACGTCCGGGCGCTGGTGCTGCACATGATCGAGGAGTACGCCAGGCACTGCGGGCATGCAGACCTGATCCGCGAGTGCGTCGATGGTGCCACCGGCGACCGAGCCCGTCGTTCACAACGCGTCGCCCGCCACCGCCGGAGTGTCGCGCAAGCAGATTGGTGTCGACCCTGACAGTGGCACGAGCGTTCGCTACGGATGCCGCCCGCCAGTGCAGACTTGCCCGCGTGAATCTGTCCGCTCAGGCCGCCGCAGACCTGTACGAGGCACTTCGTGGGCGCGGTGTCCGGTGCTGGGTGATGGGCGGGTGGGGAGTCGATGCGCTTGTCGGATCGCAGACCCGGGAGCATCACGACTTGGATGTACTCGTGCTCGGTGACGACCTGCCCGCCCTCGCCGATATGTTCGACGATGAGGCTCTCGTCATCCAGCACGTGTGGGAGGCCGAGAATCGATGGCTCGACGTGCACGGAACTCGCTGGCCAACCGCGTTCGTCGCGGTGAATGAGCAGGGTTTCGAGTTGGATGTCCACCTCATCGAGGTGCACGGGGACGCGGTTCTCCCCTTGTGCGACGTTCCCTGGCCCCTTGATGCGGAGTCGTTGGCGGGCCGAGGAGTCATCGCAGGACGACAGGTCGAGTGCGTGTCGGCGCCCAGCCAACTCGCGATGCATCGCGGCTACGAACTGCCGGAAGCCCATCAGCGCGACATCGACCAACTGCTACGGCTGGGGTAGCCCGACCATCCGCCTATCGGCACGACCGCGCACCATCAGCGGCTATGAGCGTCGCATCCCAAAGTGGGATGCGTCGGGTACGATGAGTGGCATGAGCACTCAGATCGCCGTTCGCCTCCCGGACGAGATGGTGGCCTTCCTGGACCGCACCGTGGCCACCGGCAAAGCTCCTAGCCGGGCCGCGCTCGTCGCGGCAGCGGTGGAGCGGGAAATGCGTCGACAGGCTGCCGAGCAAGACGCCCAGGTCCTGCGTGAGCACGGCCCCGCTGACGACCTGGACGATCTGGTTCAGTGGAGCAGCACCCCCCTCGAGGTCGAGGACTGATCGGTGCGCGAGATCTGCCTGGTGCGTCTCGACAAGACCCGGCCGGCACTGGTCTTGACCCGCGAGGGGGCGCGGACAGCGATGACCAAGGTGACCGTCGCTCCCATCACCACCAGCATCAAGGGCTTGTCCAGCGAGGTACCAGTCGGATCCGACAACGGGCTGGATCACGACTGCGTGGTCGCCCTCGACAACGTCATCACCGTCCCGGTGAACCTGCTCGGCCGAACGGTCGGGTTCCTCAGCGCCGAACAAGAGGCTCAACTGGCGCGCGCCGTGGTCCTGGCCTACGACCTCGAGCTACCCCTTCTCGAATGAGCCGCAGGCGCGCCGACAGCGGCATGTGAGTGCGTTGGGGCTGGGCGACCATCGGCTCATGTGGGTGATCGCTGGGAGGTTGAACGATGGACGGCGCGTGTACTTCAACGCCGCCGGGGAGCGCCAAGGTCAGTCCGAGTGGAGCCCTCGGATCAACCAGGCCCGATCCTTCGATACCGAGGCCGAAGCGGCGAAGGTGGCAGCAGCCTTCGACACCAACAGTTCGGCCACCGAGTATGAGGTACTCCGGATCGCTCCGAAGTAGTGCCGTTCGACGTCCCGCTCAGCGGCTACTTGAGCGTGCGGTTATGCACGCCGGTCGCGGCCTACCGGTGATCGGCGACGTGCCGGACCCATGGCAGCGCCTCGGCCGGGTACAGCGGCAGTGGTTGGCCGGAGTCTTCGAAGGGGCGCCAGACAACCGGCACGATGCTGCCGTCGCTCTCGGTCAGAGTGGCGCCCTCGCGAACTGGCTCAGGCTCCAGCCGTCCCGAGTAGACGAAACGATCTCGTGCCCGAGCACGCCATCGATACGGAAGATGTTCTCGACCGTGCCTAGGAGTTCGAGGTCGCGGATTGTTGCTCGGAGCTCTTCATCAACTTCCCGGATGACCGCGTCTCTGTGAGATTCACCGAGATCCACGCTGCCGCCGATCAGACGGTGGTAGCCGTGGGGGTTCTCTGCGGTCAGAGGATTGACTGTGAGCGCATGGGCGGGAGACGTCGCCGTTCGGCGCGATGAGCATCGACTTGACCCGGATGAAAGATCTATCCACCGACACGTGTTGACCCTAGCCATCGCACGCTCATCGGATGAGAGCTCGGATCGCGGCATGAGCGTGCGATTCGCAAAGCGGCTAGGCAGGCAGGTCACTTCATTGTGTGGAGGACGAACTCGGTGGCCCGCCGCAGGAGGAGGTGGGACCGTTTCGACATGACAAGACTGGCCAGGGTTGCCGCGTCTGGGGTGCTTCTGCTCGCGTCGTCGACCGTCGCCGCGTGTGGCGATACCGGAACCGTCGGCGCGCCGACGTCCGCCTCGCCTGCTGTGACGTCGCCCACGCCCGAGGCCTCGACTCCGTCTCCGAGCGCGGGCGATGCGGTCTCCGCCATCTCGGTCCTAGCCGCCGCGGCCAAACAGAACCCGGGGCTTCAGGTGTACCTACGCGATGGCACATCGGAGACATCGCTCTCGTACGGCAAAGCCGCGCTTGCCCCTGACCGGCCGATGACAACGGATGACACGCTCATGGTCGCGAGCGTCACCAAGCCGATGGTCGCGGCAGCCACGATGACTTTGGTCGCCAAGGGCGTGCTGTCGCTCGACGACCCCATCGAGAACTGGCTCGGCGCGGCTTTGCGGCCAGGCACCGGCATCACGGTCGAGCAACTGCTCTCCATGACGAGCGGACTACCCGACTACGAGGCCTCGCCTCAGTGGAAGGGCCCCGGGCAATCGTCATCCCTCGACCTCCTGCGCTTGGTTAGGCCGATGCCGCTGC
>JANLYC010000461.1:0-1586 GCA_031365435.1 Nocardioidaceae bacterium | reverse complement strand
GAAGGCTGACAAGGCCGGCGTCGTGATCACGCGGGGATCCGCGAGCGACCTGCCGGCGTTCCACGAGCTGTATGCCGAGACCGCGGCACGCGACCACTTCACGCCCCGGCCGCTTGGCTACTTCGAACAGATGTTCCGCGTCATGTCCCACGAGGACGACGACCGGATCCGCCTCTACCTCGCCTACCACGAGGATGACCTGGTCGCTGCGACCACGTGGGTCCGGGTCGGCGGCCACACGTGGTACTCCTATGGAGCCTCGTCGACCGCCAAACGTGACGTCCGAGGCTCGAATGCCGTCCAATGGCAGATGATCCGGGACGCTCTCGCCGTCGGCGCCGACCTCTACGACCTTCGTGGCATCACCGATACGCTCGACCCGGAGGACCCGCACGTGGGTCTCATCCAGTTCAAGGTCGGGACCGGTGGCCAGGCGGTCGAGTACGTCGGCGAGTGGGATCTGCCGCTCAACCGCCTTGTCTACAAGGCGTTCGACCTCTACATGAACCGACGCTGAGGACCTATGCCACTGACGCTGTACGTCGACGGGCCACGCTGGCGCGACCACCTGCAGGGCGTCAAGGAGGCGGTGCCCGGCATCGTGCCGGTGGCCAAGGGCAATGGGTATGGCTTCACGGTCGGTCGGCTGGCCCGCAAGGCGGAGTGGCTCGGCGTCGACACGATCTCAGTCGGCACCTACGCCGAGGTGGGGGAGGTCAGCCGACGATTCAACGGCGACATCCTGGTGCTCGAGCCCTGGCGTCCGTTCCTGCCGACCCTGACGTATGGCGACCGCGTCATCCACACGGTCGGCCGGGCCGGAGACCTGGCGGCGTTGGCCACTGTGGACGGCATGCCGCGCATCGTCCTCGAGGCGCTCACGTCCATGCGACGGTTCGGATTCTCACTCGACCAGCTGCCGACGATGGCGGCGTCGGCCCGCGGCGTTCACGTCGAAGGGCATGCGGCCCACCTGCCTCTCGAAGGCGGCCATCGCGACGAAGTCGAACGTTGCCTGGACGCCGCGCCGGCCGCGCGCTGGTACGTCTCTCATCTGACGCTCGACGAGCTGCGAGAGCTGCGCCAGGCCCACCCCGATGTCGAGTTCCGCCCGCGGATCGGCACGTCACTGTGGCTGGGTGACCGCAAGGCACTCACCGCCCGTGCCACGGTGCTGGACGCGCATCCGGTCGAGAAGGGCGACGTGGCGGGCTACCGGCAACGTGCCTTCGGCAAGGCCGGGACCATGCTCGTCGTGTCGGGCGGCACGGCGCACGGGGTTGCCCTGGAGGCGCCTACGCCCGCGTCGTCCGCGCGGCAACGGGCGGTGGCGGTGGCGCGCGGAGGACTCGAGGCGACGGGCCGGGCGCGGTCGCCATACGTGCTGAACGGGAAGCAGCTGTGGTTCGTCGAGCCGCCGCACATGCAGGTCAGCCTGGTGTTCGTGCCGGCCGGTCGACCCGTGCCGGCCGTCGGCGACGAGATCGACGTCAGGGTGCGCTTCACCACGACCACCTTCGACGCCGTCATCACCTCCTGACGCCCACTCCTCGCTGACCCGCCGCGATAACTCCCCCAGGCAAACC
>JANLYC010000164.1:0-2852 GCA_031365435.1 Nocardioidaceae bacterium | reverse complement strand
TCGACGCATGCCCGCTATGCCCAGGAGTGGCTGGAGGGGCAGGCGGTGCTGGGGATCCTGACGACCGACGCGTCGCGACCGGCGGACGACCGGCGCTACGAGCTGACGCCGGCCGCCGCCGAGGTGCTGACCGATGCGACGAGCCTGGCTCACATGGCTCCGGCAGCCAGCGCTATCGCCGCGATAGGGAAGCAGCTGCCCCACCTGCTCGACGCCTACCGCACGGGTGGCGGCGTCAGCTGGGAACAGCTCGGTGACGACATGCGCGAGGCGCAGGCGGCGTTCAACCGGCCGTGGTTCGACCAGCAGCTGGGTTCAGCTCTCGCAGGCGTGCCGGAGGTGCACGACCTGCTGAGCCGGCCGGGCGCGCGGGTGCTCGACGTGGGAGCGGGTGGCGGCTGGTCGACGATCGCGCTGGCGCGGGCCTATCCCGAGGCGGAGTTCCACGGCGTCGACGTGGACTCGCCGTCGGTCGAGATGGCGCAGCGCAACGCCGACCAGGCCGGGGTGGGTGACCGGGTGAGCTTCCGGCTGGCCGATGCGGGCGGGCTGGGGGAGTCGGCGGAGTACGACGCGGCGTTCTTCTTCGAGTGCGTGCACGACATGCCGCGTCCGGTCGAGGTGCTGGCCGGCGTACGCGCCGCGGTCAAGCCCGAGGGCGCCGTGATCGTGATGGACGAGGGCGTGGCTGACGAGTTCACCGCGCCGGGGGACGAGCTGGAGCGGTTCATGTACGGCTTCAGCATGTTCGTCTGCCTGCCGGACGGTATGTCGTCACAGCCCTCGGTCGGCACCGGGACCGTGATGCGCCGGTCGACGTTGGAGGGGTACGCCGCTGAGGCGGGCTTCGGCCGTGTCGACGTGCTCCCGATCGAGGACTTCAGCTTCTTCCGGTTCTACCGCCTGCACCACTGAACTGGGTCTGAGCGCGGGCTGGGCGGCGGGCTGGGCTCGGGCTGGGCTCGGGCTGGGGTGGCCCGACTGGCCCGACTGGCTCGACTGGCCTGACTGGCTCGACGGTTCGGAACACGGCTGTGGTCCGGAGCGTGGCTGGACCACAACCACGTTCCGAATCAGCGCCGGCTACTCCTCGTCGAGGTCCTCACCGGGGAAGCTGACGCGGTGGCCGTCGATCTTGTCGTAGATGTCCTCGTCGGCGAACACCTCGAGCTCCTCCTCGGAGTACGCCGCGAGGTCGTCGGGATCAGCCACGGGCGCCTCGGTTGTCTCGACCTGCTGGTGGCTCCACTCGTCGTCGTCGATCGGCGGGTCGTTCGGCAACGTCGTCACCTCTCCACCGTCCTCGCGTGGCTGGTGAGTTTCAAGGGCCCTAGGACCCGGGGCCGGAGGCGACACGCCCGGGAGACACGCCCATCCGGCGTACCAAACCCTGCTCTGACCTGGGCTGATGCAAATAGTTGGGTCGATCTCGCGGTTTTGATTGCACGCCGTCGCGCCTTGAGCGTACGGTTACCCCCAGATATAGTAGTTACAGGGATGTAGTTCTCCACAGGTTGTGGTTGGTGGTCCTCGACCGTCGTCCACATGCGGTCCCGCTCACATCCCGGCTTCACCCACAGGACACCGCAGTTCATCCCCAGCACATCCACAGGTCGGTCCCCAGCTGAACCCCTCCGCTGGCCCCCGAAACTGTCGGACCGCCGGAGTAGAACCACCGGTATGAGCGCAGTTCTAGCACCGGAAGGATCCCGCCCCCCATGCACTGCCCCTACTGCCGCCACACCGACACCCGCGTGCTCGACTCGCGCGTGTCCGAGGACGGCACGTCGATCCGTCGGCGCCGGTCGTGCTCGGAGTGCGAGAAGCGGTTCACCACGGTCGAGGCCATGCAGCTCACGGTGGTGAAGCGGTCCGGCGCGACCGAGCCGTTCAGCCGTGAGAAGGCGATCAGCGGTGTCCGCAAGGCGTGCAAGGGGCGCCCGGTCACCGACGACGACCTGGCCGTGCTCGGCTCGTCCGTCGAGGACGCGCTGCGCTCGAGTGGCTGGGCCGAGGTGCCGGCCAACGAGGTCGGGCTGGCCATCCTGGGCCCGCTGCGCGAGCTCGATGAGGTGGCCTACCTGCGGTTCGCGAGCGTCTACCGCTCGTTCGAGTCCGCCGACGACTTCGAGACCGAGATCGCCCTTCTCCGGGCCGAGCGGCAGCCGACCGGCGAGGAGCCCGAGCTGCTCAGCCGCGGCGCCCCACCGGGCCAGGACCCGTCCGGCTGACCCGGCCCCCAGACGCGAAGCAGCACTGCACCACCACGGCACCACCGCACCACCGAACGACCAGACCAGCAGCAGACCACCCGCATCTGCGTGATGCACCCCCCGCCACGAGGCGGAGACGAGGCAGGAGAAGCCATGACCGAGACCGACAGCCGCCGCCAGGCCACCACCCGGCGGGGCAAGGGACTGAAGATCGAGCGGATCTTCACCACCGCCGGCACGCACCCGTACGACGAGGTGACGTGGGAGCGTCGCGACGTCGTGCAGCAGAACTGGAAGACCGGCGAGACCGTCTTCGAGCAGCGCGGTGTGGAGTTCCCGGACTTCTGGTCGGTCAACGCGTCCACGATCGTCACCACGAAGTACTTCCGCGGCGCGGTCGGCACCGACGTACGCGAGTGGAGCCTGCGGCAGCTGATCGACCGCGTGGTCAAGACCTACCGCAAGAGTGGTGAGGACGAGGGCTACTTCGCGTCGCCTGAGGACGCCGAAGCGTTCGACCACGAGCTGACCTACATGCTGTTGCACCAGGTGTTCGCGTTCAACTCCCCGGTCTGGTTCAACGTCGGCACTCAGTCTCCGCAGCAGGTCTCCGCGTGCTTCATCCTGTCCGTCGACGAC
>JANLYC010000457.1:0-5692 GCA_031365435.1 Nocardioidaceae bacterium | reverse complement strand
ACGATCAGCAGGTCGGACTCGTTCATGAGCCAGCTCGCCACGGGTGTGCCGCTGCGGCCGAGCACACCGGCACCGAGCGGATGCGTGTCCGGGACCAGTCCCTTGGCCTTGAACGTCGTGAGCACCGGTGCGTGGAGGCGTTCGGCCAGCGTGGTCAGCTCGGTTTCGGCGCCGCGCGCGCCATGCCCCGCGATGATGACCGGGCGTCGGGCGGACCTGATCAGGTCGAGGGCGGCGTCGACCGACTCGCGGCCGGGGCGGACGCGGAGATCGGCGTAACGCCCGGCCGGAGCGGCCGCGCCCTGCTCGCTCGGCTGCTCCTGGACCTCGTCGGGCAGGACGAGGTGGGCGACCCCGCGTCCATCCGTGGCGTGCTTGACGGCCAGCGCCGCGAGCTCGGCATGGTCGCTGCCGGCGAGGACGGTGGTGGTCGAGACGGCCACGTCGCGGAAGACGGCGCTCAGGTCGACGTCCTGGAACGCGCCCCGCCCCAGCACGCTGGACGGGACCTGGCCCGAGATGGCCACCACGGGGGCACCGTCGAGCTTGGCGTCATACAGGCCGGTGAGCAGGTTGGTCGAGCCCGGACCAGCGATGGCGAAACAGGCGGTGGGGCGGCCGGTGAGCTTGCCGTAGGCGCTTGCGGCGAACGCGGCCGCACCTTCGTGCCGGATACCGATGTAGGTGAGGTCACCTCGCTCCTCGGCCCTGCGCATCGCATCGGCGAAGCCGAGGTTGGAGTGTCCGACCATGCCGAAGACGTGCGTGATCCCGTGCGCCACCAGGGTCTCGACCATGACGTCGGCTACGGTGCGGACCCGGGTCGCTCGCTCGGGGATCTGCACGTAGAGACCGTCGTCGCGCTCGTCGACGGCGTAGGCTGTGACGGCGTCGCTGAAACCCTCCGGCGGAACCCCGGTGGTGGGGTCGTAGTCGTAGCCGTGCCACGGGCAGCGCAGCCAGCCGTTCTCGATCGAGCCCTCGCCCACCGGACCGCCCTGGTGCGGGCAGCGGTTCTCCAGCGCGCCGAGCACGCCGCCGCAGCGGGTGAGCGCCACGCTGGTGCCGTCGACGACGACACTACGCACGCGGCCTTCAGCGGGAACGTCGACGGGATCGACGCGGTGCCAGGCGTCGGTCGTGTCCGGGGCGGCCGCGGGTTCCACTGGGGTTGTCATCTGTAACGCCTCCTGCTCGGGCGAGACCATTGCATCGTCGAGAACAGTCGTGCGAGGCACCGCCGCGTTACAGACCAGGGCGCCCCGGCCGATGAAGGAGCAAGCGATGGACGACCACGAAACCCGGTCGATCGAGAGCCTCGAGCGCACCCGACGGGCGCTGCACGTCGTGGCCGAGCTGGTGATGGCGGGGCCCCAGTTCGACCGCAGCCAAAGCATCGAGCTTCGCGTGTGTGAGGGCGGGTTCGCCACCAGCCGCGAACCCGACCTCCGCGTCGACTGCGACGCCCTGGTCGCCCGCGGACGACGGATCCGGCTGCACGGCCGGAGCGCGGCGGAGGTGGCGGCTGATGCCGGGGTGACGGTGCGGCCGCTGCGCGACGTGTATGCCGTGGGGCCGGCTCTCGGTGCAGACGACCGGCTGGACGTCGACGAGCACGCCGCCCGCGAGATCGCCCGCGCGTTCGCTCTCGGGGACCGGGCCATGCGGGCGCTGGCGCCGGATCAGGCGCGCATCCTGTGGCCGGAGCACTTCGATGTCGGGATGGACCGGGACGACGTCAACTACGGAGTGTCGCCCGGCGACGGCTTCTGCCCCGAGCCCTACGCTTACGTCGGCCCCTGGAACTTCGCCGACCGGGTGGGCGGGGACGAAGCCGACGCGGCCTTCTGGAACGCCCCGTTCGGTGCCTCCCGGACGATCCGCGAGCTTGGTGACGAGGCCGGCCTGGTGACCTTCTTCGAGGAGGGCATGCGCCGCTTCTGACCTGGTGGGCCACGGCTCATCTCACAGCGCGGAGAGCGCCTCCGCGATGGGGGTGTCACCACCGACGACCTCGAACTGCTTGCCGATGGTCGAGTCGTCGCGCAGCACGGCGAACACGACGGCCGCGACGTCCGCACGCGGGATCTGGGCAGGCTCGACGTGCTCGGCGGCGGTGACCCTGCCGGTAGGTGGCTCGTCGCTGAGGCCCCCTGGGCGGACGACCGTCCAGTCGAGTCCGGTGCCGCGCACGAACTCGTCCGCCTCGGCCTTGGCCCGCAGATAGACCTTCATGACGTTCGGTTCACCGCTGTCGTCGGTGTCGTCCATCGTGTCGGCGCGCTCGGTCCCGATCGACGAGATGACGACCAGACGGCGTACGCCGGCGAGCTCACACGCGTTCGCCAGCAGGATCGCGCCACCGAGGTCGACGGTCTTCTTGCGCTCTGCCCCGCTGTTCGGCCCCGCTCCGGCGGCGAACACGGCGGCGTCAGCCCCCGCCAGGACGTCGGCGAGTGTCCGGACCGTGTCGGTCTCGAGGTCGACCACCGCAGCCTCTGCACCCGCGGCCGCCAGGTCCTCTGCGTGGTCGGGGTTGCGGATGAGCCCGACCGGTTGGTCCCCGTGTTCGGACAGCAGCCGCTCGAGATGCAGGGCGATCTGGCCGTGACCACCGGCGATGACGACGCGCATGCGTGCTCCTTGCTGAGAATCGGTGTCTCCAGCCTGCTGGGTCAGAGAACGCCCCACAACCCTGCGCCACGCGGGGAAGGTGAGGGCCGGGAGCCCGGGGTCAGGCGAAGCCCTCGATCGGATGCGGGATGTAAGGCGACTCGAGCGATTCGACCTCGTCGTCGGTGAGCTCGATGTCCAGCGCAGCCACGGCGTCCTCGAGGTGGTTCGGCTTGGTGGCTCCGACGATGGGCGCCGTCACCGGCGCGCGGCTCGCGACCCAGGCAAGCGCGATCTGCGCCCTCGGGACACCTCGTTGCGCCGCGATCTGCGCGACCGCCTCGACGACCTGCCGGTCGCTGTCGACGGACGTGGTGTACAGCGACTTGAGCACCTCGTCCTGCTCGGCGCGCGTACTGCTCGCGTCCCATGGCCGGGTGAGGCGGCCCCGTGCCAACGGGCTCCAGGGGATGACGCCGATGCCCAGGTCCGCGCAGAGGGGGAGCATCTCGCGCTCCTCTTCACGGTTGAGGAGGTTGTAGTGGTTCTGCATCGTGGCGAACGGGGTCCAGCCGTTCAGCGCGGAGGTGTAGAACGCCTTGGAGAACTGCCACGCGTACATCGAGGACGCGCCGATGTGCAGGGCCTTGCCCGCCTTCACCACGTCGTGCAGCGCCTCGAGAGTCTCCTCGATCGGTACGTCGTAGTCCCAGCGGTGGATCTGGTAGAGGTCGACGTAGTCGGTGCCGAGCCGTCGTAGCGAGTGGTCGATCTCGGTCATGATCGCCTTGCGCGACAGCCCCGCGCCGTTGGGTCCGGGGCGCATCCGCATGTAGACCTTGGTGGCGATCACCACCTCGTCGCGGTTGGCGAAGTCGCGCAGGGCCCGTCCGACGATCTCCTCACTGGTCCCGTCGGAGTACGTGTTGGCCGTGTCGAAGAAGTTGATGCCGAGCTCGAGAGCCTGCTTGATGAACGGGCGACTGTGCTCTTCCGTGAGCGTCCAGGGATGGGTACCCCGGTCAGGCACGCCGTAGCTCATGCAACCGAGCGCCACCCGCGACACGTCGAGGCCGGTCGAGCCGAGCTTGATGTGTTCCATCGGTTTCCTCCTGTGGGTGCGCGCAGCGGCATGTGGGCGGACTCACTCTCTCAAACGCGTTTCTGGCTTGGCCCTGCGGTCGACGGCTCGTTAGCCTGATGACGTGCCTCTTCTGGCACGACAACCCAGAACTCGCCTCGGCGTCCGCGTATGACGCCCTCCTTCGTGTTGGAAAAGGACCCATGTCTGATGACCGTCGCAAGCTCGAGCTGAGCCCCGCCCAGATCCTCGGCGGCGCGCTGGCTGCTGCGTCGGCAGCAGTGGCGTCGTCGTGGCTGGGCCTCGCCGGCACGGTCATCGGCGCGGTCGTCGTCAGTCTGGTCGCCTCGATCGGCGGCGCCGTCTACACCCACTCCCTGCAGCGCAGCACCACCGTGATCCGGCAAACGCTGCCGGTCGTACCGATGCGCAGCCTGCGCTCCGGCCAGGCTGAGGTGTCGGCCGCCACGGCCGTCCTCCCCGCCGTCAGCCCGACCGCAGAGCCTGAGGCGACACCGGCATACACCCGCCGCCCTTCGCGGCGCGGCGTCGTCTGGCGCACCGTCGCGGTCAGCGCTGCGGCCAGCCTGGTCCTCGCGGGGCTCGCGCTGACCGGCTTCGAGCTGGTCGTAGGCAAGTCGGCATCGTCGCTGACCGGTGCCGGTGGAGGCGGTCGTACGACGGTCGTGGAGATCGTGAAGGGCAGTAGCGACTCGAGTCCCTCGACCGGCTCCGACACAGGCTCAACCGATCCCGCCGGCGGCACGACACCGTCGCAGACCGGCCCCACGTCGCCGGTCCCGACCTCGCCCGCACCGACGACTCCGGCGCCGACTCCTGCCCCGAGTCCCACGCCCGAGCCGACTCCGACGCAGACAGCTCCCACGCCGACGCCGTAACGTAGAGCAGTCGGGGGAACCCGCTGCGTTTCCGGCGCGTCTCACCGTCATCTGACGAAGGAGCTGCTCGGATGTTTCCTCGCTCACCCCACCGCACCGGTCTCGGCGCACTGCTCGTCTTGCCCCTGTTCGTGCTGGCAGCCTGCGGAGGCGGCCACACGGACGGCGGCCTCGGGCCCGACAACGGCGCCGGTGGCGCCCTTCTTGAGTCGAAGGTGGCGTGGGCCGCAGCGACGCCTTCGGTCGACTTCACCGACACGGCGAACGGTCTCCGACGGCTCGGGCATGACCTGTCGACGCAGCTCCCCGCCGACGCGGGCCACGGCGGCAACCAGGTCTTCTCGCCGGCCAGTCTCGCGATCGCCTTCGCGATGTTGCGCGAGGGCGCCGGCCCGGCCAGCGCCGGCGAGATCGACAAAGTCCTCGGGCTGCCGGCCGATCGCCAGGCGGCATACAACGCCCTTCTGCACGCCCTGGCCGGGGTGGGCGGCGGCGACCGGCTCGAGATCAACGACGCGTTGTTCGTGGACCCCGGTCTCGCCGTCAAACAGACGTATCTCGACGCGATCAAGTGGTGGTACGGCGCCGGCTTGCACCAGACGAACTTCCCCGACCCGGCTCTCGGTGACATCAACGGCTGGGTCAAGGCGCAGACCCATGGCCGCATCCCTCATCTGCTCGACCAGCTCGACCCGTCGGCGGTGTTCGCCCTGGTCAACACCATCTACCTGAATGCGAAGTGGCAGAGCCCGTTCGACCCGACCGAGACGAAGGACGCACCGTTCACGACGGCGGCGGGGAACACGGTGACGGTGAAGATGATGCACAGCCAGACGCGGTACGACTACGCCCAGGGCGCTGGCTGGCAGGCCGTCCGGTTGCCGTACGCCGGCGGCGACCTGTCGATGTGGGTGCTCGTCCCCGATGGCATCACCGACCCGAAGGCCTTGCTGGCTCCGGACGTTCTGTCTGCCGCTGTCCAGGGGGCCGCCGGTGCGAGTGTCGAGCAGTGCGATGTTTCATTTGATGATGATCGAAATCGAGCTCAGCTCGCTAACGCAGTGTGCCCAACAAATCGGGATTCACGGCTGCGCGGAAA
>JANLYC010000620.1:0-5189 GCA_031365435.1 Nocardioidaceae bacterium | reverse complement strand
CCGACGCCGCCGGAGTTGTTGAGCGGCAGAAGGCGGGCATGCAGGCCGACAGCAGCCTTGGTATCGCCCGTGGCGGCGTTGCTGGCCGGCAGCGCGCTGGCTGCTACTGCGCCAACAAGTGCGAGGCCGCCGAAGCCGGCGACGATCTTAGAACGGTGGTTCATGTGTGAGTTCCTCCAGAAAGGGGGTGAGAAATCGGCTGTATCAGGAACCAGCCCTTGATGAGGTGTTCGGAACCGACCGCGTCCTGGATTGGACGCGCGCGCCACGCGGCACCTCGCGGAGGTTTGCCGAAGTCCCCGCTGACCCGTCGCGTGAGGCGCTCGCGTCACCTCCGTCACACCGACCGGCGACGATTTCACGCTCGGCGAACCCCCCGATAGGCTGGCCGTCTGCCTCAGCAGACCGCCCGAGTCCCGGTATGGCCGCAACGGGCGCTGCCTTCGCCGTATCACCCCACGTATCAAGGAGACACGCCTGTGAAGACCGCCGTCGAGACATTGAACCCGACGCGGGTCAAGCTCACCGTCGAGGTGCCCTTCGAGGAGCTCAAGCCGAGCCTCGACGCGGCGTACAAGAAGATCGCGCAGCAGATCAACATCCCGGGCTTCCGCAAGGGCAAGGTGCCTGCCATGGTCATCGACCAGCGGGTCGGGCGCGAAGCGGTGCTGGGTGAGGCCGTCAACGAGGCGTTGCCGCAGCTGTACTTCCAGGCGCTGCAGGACAACAACATCGTCCCGCTGAGCCAGCCCGAGCTCGAGGTCGGCGAGGTCGAGGACGGCAAGGACCTCACCTTCGTCGCCGAGGTCGACACCAAGCCCGAGATCACCCTGCCGGAGTACAACGGCATCGAGGTCGAGGTCGAGGACATCTCGATCGGAGACGATGAGGTCGACGAGCAGCTGGAGAACCTGCGCGAGCGTTTCGGCAGCCTCAACCCAGTCGAGCGGGCCGCAGCCACCGATGACTTCGTGACCATCGACCTGTCGGCGGCCAAGGACGGCGAGGCCATCGAGGAGGCTCAGGCCACGGGCATGAGCTATCAGGTGGGCCGCGGCACGATGCTCGAAGGCCTCGACGACGCGCTGATCGGTATGTCAGCCGGTGACGAGGCGACGTTCGAGTCGACCCTGGTCGGCGGTGAGTTCAAGGACCAGAGCGTCGACGTGACCGTCAAGGTCACAGCAGTCAAGGAGCAGGACCTGCCCGAGCTCGACGACGACTTCGCCCAGCAGGCATCGGAGTTCGACACGATGGCTGAGCTCCGCGAGGACGTCCGCGACCGCCTGGTCCGCAACGGCCGACTCGAGCAGGCGGGTGCCGCACGGGACGCCGTGCTCGAGAAGCTGCTCACGATGGTCGAGATCCCGCTGCCCGACGCCGCGGTTGCCGATGAGCTCCAGTCGCGCCGAAACTCGATCGAGCAGCAGCTCGCGTACGCCGGCATGAGCGAGGCCGACTACCTCGAGGCCGAAGGTCAGACCGAGGACGAGTTCGCCGCGGACCTCGACAAGCGGGTCCGCGACGCGATGGCCGCGCAGTTCATCCTCGACGAGATCGCCACCGCGGAGGCGCTCGGCGTCGACGAGGGCGAGCTCACCCAGCACCTGCTGCGCCGTGCACAGCAGTCCGGCCAGAGCCCCGAGGAGTACATCAAGCACATCATGGAGCACAACCACGTGCCCGAGATGGTGGCCGAGGTACGCCGCGGCAAGGCGCTGGCGCACATCGTCGAGGCGGCCACGGTCAAGGATGGCTCCGGCAACGTCGTCGAGCTCAAGTCCCTGCAGCCCGACGGCACGTACGCCGACCCCGAGGAGCTCGCAGCGCAGGC
This sequence comes from Nocardioidaceae bacterium, assembly GCA_031365435.1. Lineage (GTDB taxonomy): Bacteria > Actinomycetota > Actinomycetes > Propionibacteriales > Nocardioidaceae > JANLYC01. Next base: position 3,355 of record JANLYC010000620.1, on the reverse strand, counting down.
CGAAGCGGCAGCCCAGGCGCAAGCGGCAGCCGCCGCGCCGTCGACCGACGCGGCCGCCGACGTCGTCTCAACGACCGACTACCTCGTCGAGGCTGACGACTCGAAGTGACCCGAGCCTGACCTCATCCTGTGGCTGCAGGTCCGGAAGACCCGTCGCCCGAACCTTCAGCCACACCCGTGTCCCGCGGGCGCCGGGCCAGGGTCAGCGCGAGCCGGTGGCCGGTCACCACCACGATGAGCCAGGCCGAGCCCAGGGTCCACCCGACCAGGACGTCGGTGAGCCAGTGCTGGCCGAGGTAGACGCGGCTCAGTCCCATCGCCACCGCCAGCACCAGGGCAAGGCCGGTGACCGTGATGCGCCAGCCCCGCGACCCGGCCCGGCAGCTGATCAGGAAGGCGATGAGAAGGAAGATCACCCAGCTGTTGAGCGTGTGGCCGCTCGGGAACGACGGCGACGTCTCGAACGGAGCCACGGCCAGCCGGTGCGGGGGTCGCGATCGGTCGATGCCGGCCTTGCCGATGACGGTGAGCGCCAACGACCCCGCGGTCGCGACGGCCATCAGCAGGATCGGTGTCCAGCGCCGCCACCAGAGGGCCAGCGCGATGGCGGCGACGGTGGCGATCACCGGCATGATCACAGTCCCCCCGAGGTTCGTGAAGTCGGTGACCAAGGTGTTCAGGCCGGGACTTCGGCGGCGGATCATCCAGTCCAGCACCGGACGGTCCAGCCCGGCCACGCCGCCCCTGTCGGTGACGTTGTCATAGATGTGAGCGCTCAGCCACGTGAAGACGCCTGCCACGGCGACGCCGATCGCCGCCGTGACCAGAAGCACCATCACGGGGATCGAACGGTCATCGAGCCAGCGCCGGGACAACGCCACCACCCGAGACGTGGTTCGGACCATGGCCTGCCCAGCCGTGCTGGGCCAGGCCGTCAGGTCGCGGCGGCCGATCCGAGTCGTGCTGTCGTCGCGGCGATCCTGCGGTGTGTCTCCCATCGCTCCCCTTCGCCGGGCGGCCAATCGTTCCGAGGCGGTGTCGACGTACGCCGTGACCTTATCCACGATCGCGCGCACTGCCGTCGTACGGCAATCTGTCTGTGAGTGTGGAAGGGAGCCCGATGGAGCAGGTGTGGTACGCCAGCTACGGCTCCAACCTGTCCTGGGAGCGCTTCCGCTGCTACCTGCGGGGAGGTCGCCCGGACGGAGCCGCCCGCATGCTGCCCGGGGCACGCGACAGCGCCGATCCGACGGGCGACCGGCCCGTCCTGCTCGACGGCTCTGTCAGCTTCGCGTGGGAGTCGCCGACCTGGGGTGGGGGTATCGCGTTCTTCGACCCCGACGGCGATGGTACGACGTTCGGCCGCGCCTACCGGCTGACGGTCGAGCAGTTCGTCGACGTGGCCAGCCAGGAGATGCACCGCGACCCCGCCGGCGGATCTCTCGATCTCGTCGGGCTCGCCGCGGCCGGCAGTCTCGAGCTTGGTCCTGGACGCTACGAGACGCTGCACCTCGTGGGGCAGCTCGACGAGGTCCCGGTGGTGACCTTCTCGTCGCACCCGTCAGACGACCTCATGCTGAACGCGCCGGGCTCGGCGTACCTCACGCTGATGATCCGCGGCCTCGCCGAGACGCACGGACTCGCCCCCGAAGCAATTACCGACTACTTGGCGGCCAGACCCGGTTGTCGCCCCGGATGGACCAGGCTCCACCTCAGCGAGCTGGTCGCTGCTGCGCTGGCAACGTGACCGGCCGGCGCCGGGCTGGTCAGCTGCGCGTTGAGGAGCAGTGGTCGCTCACCAGGACTGTGACCGGGCGGCGCGCGCAGTGGCTTCGAGCAGCGTCGGTAGGTCCTCGGGTTGGACCACTGGAGCGGCCGACCGCTGGTTGGGAACGCGTGACCGCACGGCCAGTCGGCCGTCGGTCGTCAAGCCGACCTGGGCTGACGGTCCGGCCGCCCGCTGCGCGATCTCCAGGCCGCGCACGACCTTCACCTTGAGACTGACCCCTACCGAGCTGGTCACCCAGCTCTCGCTGTCGGGCCGAACGATGCTGCGCGAGGCCGTGGCGATAGCGATGTCTGCGCCCTCGAAGCGACCCCAGATCGTGTCGGACACATCGGCGCCGAGGCCTCGGCTGAGACCCAGCGGGTCGCCCGCGCTGTAGCGCAGTCCGAGCGCCTTCGCGACGCGGGCCATCGCGTTGCGCCGCATCCGCTTGCGCAGGGCGAGCACGGCCACGATCGCCGCGAACGCGACGACCAGGACCGTGGGGATCAGCCAACCGTTCGTCATGGTTCTTGCATGGTGACGTGACGCCGACCGTCCCGCAAGGACACGCTGCCTAAGTCACCAGAACGTGAGACCGCAGTAACAGAAAGCGATCAAAATAAGGGACTTCTCCGCCTTTTCGCGACTGCGACGACAAAACGTTCGCGCGGCTTTTCCGGGCTTTCGTCTCCGGACCTCTCCGGACCCTCCTGTGCTCGGAGCTGACCGCGGCGAAGAGGGCGGCGGGGACTACTCCGGTGGGAGCAGCACGGTCTCACTCGGATGGCCATCCCGGAGCAGATCCTCGAGGAGGTGGCCGAGCCGGTGGGGTGAGAAGGTCGTGTATCCCGGGTCGTCGAGACGCTCCTCGTCGTACAGCCGCTGCGCGTGCTGGACCTCGTCGTACGACCACCAGCGCATGCCGTCCAATCTCTCCGCGCGCAGCTCGGCCTCGCTGAAGGCAGGACGAGGATCGAACGGCTCGACCGTCAGCCAGAAGAACGTGTCCTGCTGGCCGTCCCAGCGCGTCATCGGGAAGACGTGCTCCCTCCACCACACGGCCGGCCCGGTGTCGTCGATGGCAAGACCGATCTCCTCCCGCAGCTCGCGAATCAACCCTTGTTCGACGGTCTCCCCGGGATCGATCCCGCCACCGGGGCAGGCCCAGAGGCCGGTCGGGAAGCGGCTGTCGGGACCGAGGTCGAAGTGCACCAGCAGGACGCGGTTGTCGGTGTCCATCACCACGGCCCGGGCCGCGGGTCGGATGCGCAGCCCGTCGGGAGTCGGCTCGGCGTTGGCCGGCCTGGGGTGGGAGAGCCCATCGTCGGATCTGTCGGACACCCTGGGCATTCTAGGCAGGCAACCCGCCGAAGTGCGCCCACAGCGAACACGGCCCGATGTCTCGTGGCTTCGTCCTTCGTGACCGCTAGTGTCGACGACGTGACTTCCACTGACTCGATCCAGATGAACGGGGCCAACGGTAGTGCGGGCCTCGACGACCACATCTACCAGCGGCTGCTCAAGGAGCGCATCGTCTTCCTCGGCTCCGAGGTCAAGGACCAGAACGCCAACGCGATCTGTGCCCAG
>JANLYC010000573.1:0-3033 GCA_031365435.1 Nocardioidaceae bacterium | reverse complement strand
CGGGCCGACCAAGGAGCACTGCGCAGCCCCGTGCCTGGGCTACTCGTTCATCACGCAGAACGCCGTCCTGCCGGAGATCCTCAACCGGCTTCCCGTCACGATCTCGCTCGCCGCCGGCGCCTCCGTCATCTGGCTGTTGTTCGGCGTGGGCACCGGTGTGCTGTCGGCGCTGCGCCGCGGCAGCGGGTTCGACCGCACCGCGATGACCATCGCTCTGGCCGGCGTCTCGCTGCCGATCTTCTTCACGGGGCTGTTCTCGCTGGCCTACTTCAGCTACAAGTTCGGCTGGACCGCACCTGGTGGCAGCTATGAGGCCATCACCTCCAACCCCGCGAAGTGGGCCTACGACCTGATCCTGCCCTGGATCACCCTGGCCTTCCTCTATGCCGCGGGCTACGCCCGCCTGACGCGCGCCGGCATGCTCGAGACGATGGGGGAGGACTACATCCGCACTGCCCGGGCCAAGGGGCTGCGCGAGCGCGACGTCGTGGTGAAGCACGGCCTGCGCTCCGCGCTGACGCCGATCGTCACGATCTTCGGCCTGGACCTGGGTCTGCTGCTTGGCGGGGCGATCCTGACCGAGAGCACGTTCTCCCTGCCAGGCATGGGCAAGTACGCCGTCGACGCCATCGTCAACAACGACCTGCCGAAGGTGCTCGGTGTGACGCTGGTCGGCGCCTTCTTCATCGTCTTCGCCAACCTCATCGTCGACGTCCTCTACGCCGTCGTCGACCCGCGGGTGCGCACGTGACGCGACCCGACCTGTCCGGCCCAACGATCGCGCTGGGAGCCCCGCCCTCGGCGTTCCTCGAGGTGCGCGACCTGCGCATCCAGTTCCCTACCGACGACGGCCTGGTGAAGGCGGTCGACGGGGTGTCGTTCCGGCTCGAGCGCGGTCGTACCCTCGGCATCGTCGGGGAGTCGGGCTCTGGCAAGAGCGTCACGAGCCTGGGCATCCTGGGGCTGCACAACGCCCGCTCGACCAAGATGACAGGTCAGATCTGGCTCAACGGCCGTGAGCTGGTGTCGTCGTCGCTGGACGAGGTCCGCAAGCTGCGCGGCAAGAACATGGCGATGATCTTCCAGGATCCGCTGTCGTCTCTGCATCCCTTCTACACGATCGGCCACCAGATCGTGGAGGCCTATCGGGTGCACAACGCGGTCTCGAAGTCGGTCGCTCGCAAGCACGCCGTCGACATGCTCGGCCGGGTCGGCATCCCCAACCCGAAGTCACGGGTCGACGACTACCCGCACCAGTTCTCCGGCGGCATGCGCCAGCGCGCGATGATCGCGATGGCGCTGTGCTGTGACCCCGAGCTGCTCATCGCCGACGAGCCGACGACGGCGCTCGACGTGACGGTGCAGGCGCAGATCCTCGACCTGATCGGGGACATGCAGCGCGAGTTCAACTCCGCGGTGATCATCATCACGCACGACCTGGGCGTGGTCGCCGAGGTCGCCGATGACATCCTGGTGATGTACGCCGGCCGGCCGGTCGAGTACGCCAGCACCACCGACATCTTCGGGGCCCCGGAGCACCCGTACACCTGGGGTCTGCTCAGCTCCATGCCGCGACTGGACAAGGAGCGGCAGGACCGGCTGGTGCCCATCCCAGGCACCCCACCGAGCCTGATCAACGTGCCGACCGGATGCGCGTTCCACCCGCGCTGCGTGTACGACGACCTCAACGGCGGACGCAGCCTCACAGAACGGCCAGAGCTGGTGGAGACCGTGCCCGGGCACCAGGTGGCCTGCCACCTCAGTCAGACCGACAAGCGCCGCATCTGGCGCGACGAGATCGCTCCCCGCCTGTGACCGCCGCCGAGACGCTGCCCGCCCCAGGGGCTCCAGACCGCGATGCCCTGCTGACCGTCACCGGTCTGCAGAAGCACTTCCCGGTGCTGCGCGGGCTGCTGCGTCGCCAGGTCGCTGCCGTCAAGGCCGTCGACGGCATCGACTTCTCGGTCGCCAAGGGCCAGACCCTCGGACTGGTCGGAGAGTCCGGCTGCGGTAAGACGACGACCGGCCGGCTGCTGGCCAGGCTGCTGGCCCCGAGCGCCGGCAAGATCGTCTTCGACGGCCACGACATCACCCACCTGTCGACGGGTCAGATGCGCCCTCTGCGCAAGGACGTGCAGCTCGTCTTCCAGGACCCGTACTCCTCGCTGAACCCGCGGCACACGGTCGGCACGATCGTCGGCGCGCCCTTCAAGCTGCAGCACGTCAAGACAGAGCACGGCACCAAGCGCGCCGTGCAGGACCTGCTCGAGCTCGTCGGCCTGAACCCGGAGCACTACAACCGCTACCCGCATGAGTTCTCCGGGGGTCAGCGGCAGCGCATCGGCATCGCCCGCTCGCTCGCGCTGCGGCCCAAGCTCATCATCGCGGACGAGCCGGTGTCCGCCCTTGACGTGTCCATCCAGGCGCAGGTCATCAACCTGCTCGAGGACCTGCAGAACGAGCTCGACCTCACCTACGTCGTCATCGCCCACGACCTGTCCGTCGTGCGCCACATCTCCGACCACGTCGCGGTGATGTACCTCGGCAAGATCGTCGAGATCGGGGACCGCGCGGACGTGTACGAGCGGCCGATGCACCCGTACACCGTGGCCCTGCTCTCCGCCGTACCCGTGCCCGATCCGACCCGGCAGGCCAAGACCGGCCGGATCCGGCTGCAGGGCGACCCGCCGAGCCCCGTCGACCCGCCGGCGGGCTGCCGCTTCCACACCCGGTGCTGGAAGGCCCAGGAGGTGTGCAGCCAGGTCGAGCCGCCACTGGTCGAGCTCAGGCCCGGCCACCGCGCCGCCTGCCACTTCCCGGAGAACGCAGCGGACGGCCCCTACCTGCCGGAGGCGGGGGACCCCGGCGTGACCGACGGCCGGGAGAGCTCGGCGCCGCGGGAGGCTGCGGCGCCGAAGACACCGGCGAAGAGGGCGCCGGCCAAGAAGGCGCCGCCCCGCAGCCCGGCGGCCGACTCCTAGCCTCGGCTACCGGCGGCGGTTACCGGCGGCGCAGCTCCCGGGGGGGCGGGCC
>JANLYC010000485.1:0-1502 GCA_031365435.1 Nocardioidaceae bacterium | reverse complement strand
CTGCACCAGGCCATCGTCGACCGGGAGGAGCAGGGCGAGACGCTCAGCCGCCTCCTCCCGACCGGCGTGGCCGACAAGGTGCGCGCCGGTGGTGGCCGCATCGGCGAGACCGAGGAGCTCACCGTCACGGTGCTGATGTCGGATGTGCGTGGGTACTCCGGCATCGCGGAGCAGTCCGACCCGAGCGCGCTCGCCGGGCAGCTCAACGAACACCGCGCCGCCATGAACAAGGCGATCCTCGACCGTGACGGCACCGTCATGCAGTTCATCGGCGACGCGGTCATGGCGTGCTTCGGTGCGCCGCTCCCCCACGCGCACCACGCGCAGCACGCGCTCGACACCGCGGTCGCGATGCTCGAGGCCCAGCGCGACCTCGACGAGGAGTGGAGCGTGCGCGGGCTCCCCGCGTTCGGCCTCGGCATCGGCATCTCCACCGGACCGGTCGCGGCGGCGATGCTCGGGTCCGAGGAGCGCCTGGAGTACACGCTCGTCGGCGACACCGTGAACCTCGCGCAGCGTCTCCAGGACCTGGCCCGACCGGCCGGCTGTGTGGTCGTCGCCGAATCGACCCTCGCCGAGCTGGACTCGGTCCCCGTGCACGAGGCCATGGGCGAACAGTTCGTCAAGGGTCGCCAGACCCCCATCCGCACGTTCCGCATCGACGTCACCGTCTCGACCAGCTCCGGAGGCAGGCCAGCATGAGCGACACCACGACCGACATCGTCACGGAGCCGACGCCGGCGGGCGACCGCACGATCGTCGTGCACACGAAGGGGCTACGAAAGAACTTCGAGGCGGAGGGCGCTCCCGTCCGCGCGCTGCGCGGCGTCGACTTCGACATGCGCGAAGGCGAGTTCGTCTCGGTCATGGGGCCGTCGGGTTGCGGCAAGTCCACGCTGCTCAACCTCGTCGCCGGGCTCGACTCCCCCACCGACGGCGAGCTCGTGCTCGCGGGCACCTCGCTCGTCGGCAAGACCGAGGACGAGCTCGCGATCATGCGGCGTCAACACATCGGGATCGTCTTCCAGTTCTTCAACCTGCTCGAGGGAATGACCGCACTCGAGAACGTGACGCTGCCGGCGGTGATCGCCGGTGCGCCCCGCAAGCGGGCCGAGACGCGCGCACGCGACCTGCTCGACCTGCTCGGGCTGGCGGAGAAGGCGAAGGACGCGCCGGGTGTGCTCTCCGGTGGTCAGCGTCAGCGTCTCGCGATCGCACGCGCGCTCGCCAACGAGCCCACGCTGCTGCTCGCCGACGAGCCCACGGGTGCCCTCGATTCCGAGGGTGGGCACGAGGTGCTCGAGTTGTTCCGTCGACTGCACGCGAACGGGCAGACGATCCTGCTCGTCACGCACGACCGCGAAGTCGCCGACGCGGGCGACCGCATCGTCTTCATGCGCGACGGACGGATAGAGAACGAACAGACGCGGGGGCTCGCCGACGCCGCGCGAGCCACACCCTGAGCCGGAGCCCCCGGTGCCGGTGACGCGCGGGCGTCGCAC
>JANLYC010000469.1:0-12535 GCA_031365435.1 Nocardioidaceae bacterium | reverse complement strand
GACGTGTTCGAGCGCGACGGGATGCTGTACGAGGTCAACCAGTTCACCCAGCCGCGCGGCAACGAGACGGTCGAGCGGGCGATGACCCGCTACCGGACCGTCGGCGACGCCAACCTGACGGCGGCCGTCCGCAGCGACGCGGACACGATCGAGAAGATCATCGAGGAGGTGGCCGCGACGCGGATCACCGAGCGAGGCGCGACCCGCGGTGACGACAAGGTCAGCGAGGCTGCCATGGAAGACCGCAAGCGAGAGGGCTACTTCTGATGGCCGCACCCACCATGGACCTGCTCCGGTTCGCAACCGCCGGCTCCGTCGACGACGGGAAGTCCACCCTGATCGGGCGCCTCCTCCTCGACTCCAAGTCGATCTTCGAGGACCAGCTCGAAGCGGTCGAGACGACGTCGAAGTCGCGCGGCTACGACTACACCGACCTCGCGCTTCTCACCGACGGTCTCCGTTCGGAACGCGAGCAGGGCATCACGATCGACGTCGCGTACCGCTACTTCGCCACGCCCAACCGCAAGTTCATCATCGCCGACACCCCCGGCCACGTTCAGTACACGCGCAACATGGTCACCGGGGCCTCGACCGCAGACCTCGGGCTCGTGCTCGTCGACGCTCGCCAGGGCCTGACCGAGCAGTCCCGACGACATGCGGTGATTCTGTCGCTGCTGCGGGTGCCGCACCTCGTCCTGTGTGTCAACAAGATGGACCTCGTCGACTTCTCCGAGGAGAGGTTCAACGAGATCCACAAGGAGTTCACGTCGTTCGCGACGAAGCTCAACATCCCGGACCTGACGATCATCCCGATCTCGGCCCTGCAGGGCGACAACGTCGTCGAACGTTCGGCCAACATGGCGTGGTACGAAGGCCCCTCCCTGCTGCACCACCTCGAGAACGTGCACGTGGCCTCCGACCGGGACCTGGTCGACGCCCGCTTCCCCGTGCAGTACGTCGTCCGCCCCAAGTCCGACGAGTACCACGACTACCGCGGCTACGCCGGACGCGTGGCCGGGGGCGTCATGAAGCCTGGTGACGAGGTGCTCGTGCTGCCGTCGGGCATGACCTCGAAGATCGCGCAGATCGACCTGTTCGACCAAGAGCTCGAGGCCGCCTACCCGCCGATGTCGGTGACCATCCGCCTCGAGGACGACGTCGACGTCTCGCGCGGGGACATGATCTGCCGCCCGCAGAACGCACCCAAGCCCAGCCAGGACATCGACGCGATGGTCTGCTGGATGTCGTCCACGCCGCTCCAGCCGCGCCAGAAGCTGGCGATCAAGCACACGACGCGGACGGCGCGCGCGTTGGTCAAGGACCTGCAGTACCGGCTCGACGTCAACTCGCTGCACCGCGACCTCGAGACCAAGGAGCTCGCGCTCAACGAGATCGGCCGTGTCCAGCTGCGCACGACGGTCCCGCTGCTCTGCGACCCGTACGAGAAGAACCGCACGACGGGCTCGTTCATCCTCATCGACGAGGCCACTGGTGTCACGGTCGGCGCCGGGATGATCAACACCGCCAGCTGACCGCGGACTAGCGGAAGAACGGTCCCGGCGAGGGCTGCACCGCCCATCGCGGGAGATCGGCGTCCGCCAGGGCTTGGGCTGCCGTAGGCGCCTGTCCGCCGAGGTGTGCGGGATGCCACGGCGCCCAGGTCCCGATCGACGGCTGGTCCGGATGTCGCCGCTGCAGGCCTTCGACGAGCTGCTGCAACCGCGCCCCCAAGGCCCGCGACGCGGTCACCACATCCCCGGCCAACCGTAGGGGTGCGCCTACCTCGATCGAGATCGGGCGCCCGCGGCGCAGGCTCACGGGAAGACCCGCGGTGGCGATGCGCTGCGGCCCCCACAGCGCCATCGGCACGATCGGGGCGCCGGTCTCGTCCGACAGGGCGACGGCGCCGGGCATGAGCGAGCGAACGGCGAACGACCGGCTGACCCCGGCCTCCGGGAAGATCCCGACCACCTCACCACGGTTCAACGCTGCCCGCGCGGCCAGGTAGGCGGCAGCCGGTGCCGCCCGGTCGACCGGAATGTGCTGCATCCCCGTCATGAACGGACCGGCGGGACTGTGCCAGACGTCGTACCTCGTCAGGAAGCGCACGTACCGTTTCGAGTGGCGAGCGGCAAGACCGACGAACACGAAGTCGAGATAGCTCACGTGGTTGCTCACCAGCAGCGCGGGACCGCGGCGCGGGACGTGCTCGGCCCCCTCGACGACGAGTTGCAGGCCGAAGGCAGCAAACAGCAGCCGGGCGGCGCCGATGGCCGGCGGATAGACGAGGTCCACGCTGTCCAGTCAGAGCCGGGCGCGCACGTGCAGGCCGACCTCAGGATCGACCAGGGTCTCCTGCGCGGCCGCGATCCCGTCCGCCAGCAGGGTCGCGGCCGACGGGACGTTGCGCTTGATCAGGGCCAGACCGATCGGTCCGAGCTCGTAGTGACGGGCCGACGAACCGACGAAGCCCACCTCTCTGCCGTCCAGATCCACCGGCGCTCCCTGGGCCGGCAGGGTGTCGACCGACCCGTCGAGGTGAAGCAGCACCAGGCGCCGCGGCGGCCGACCCAGCGTGTGCACCCGGGCCACCGTCTCCTGGCCGCGGTAGCACCCCTTGTCGAGGTGTACGGCGGAGCCGATCCAGCCCACCTCGTTGGGAATGGCGCGGTGGTCGGTGTCGAGGCCGAACCGCGCTTCACCACGAGCGATGCGCAGTGCCTCATGGGCCCAGCTGCCGCAGGGGGTGCCGAGAGCCTCATCCGTCAGCTGAGCACGCCGGACGAGCTGGACGGTTGATGCGCCCCGGCCCAGCGCCGCCCACTCAGACGTCCCGTCAGACACCTCGACCCGCAACATGAACCGCATCGAGTCCAGCCAGGTCACCAGGGCCTCGGCACGGCCGGGTTCCACGTGCGCCCAGAAGGTCTCGCCGTCGTCGTAACCGGTCATCGCGTGCTCGACCCGGCCCTGAGGAGAAAGCACCAATGTCGTCGTGACGACGTGCGGCGCAAGCGCCTCGAGGTGCTGTGTCGTCAGGGAGTGCAACCAGGTGAGCCGGTCGGGTCCGCTGATCGTGATGACGCCACGGTGCGAGAGGTCAACGAAGCCATCGCCGGCCACGAGCGCCCTCTGCTCACGGAACGGGTCGCCGTAGTGCGCTGCCACTCCCGAGTCCGCGCCCTCACCCTCGACGGCACCGGGAAGGTCGAGCAGCGGACTTCGGTAGCCGTCGACCGGATTCTGTGCCGGCGCGTCGGACCGCGCTGGCTGGTCGGGCTGGTTGTCAGTGGTCACGCAGTCGGCTCCCGTGCTTCGTCGTGGCGGCACTCACGGCAGGTGCCGAAGATCGTGAGGTGTCCAACGTCAGCGGCGAAGCCCTCATTCCGCTCGAGCTGTTCGACCAGCGAGGCAACCGCGCCGGTCGGGACCTCGGCGACCTTGCCGCACCGCCTGCAGACCAGATGTACGTGCTCGGGCGCCGCGGCGGCGTGGTAGGTCGGAGCACCGTGGCTGAGGTGGGCGTGCTTGACGAGTCCGAGCTCTTCGAGCAGCTCGAGAGTGCGGTAGACGGTGGAGATGTTGACGCCGGCCGAGCGCTCCTGGACCCAGGCGAAGGCGTCCTCGGGCGTGGCATGACCCAGCGCGGTCACTGCGTCGAGCACGAGCTGGCGTTGCGGCGTGATCCGGTAGCCCTTTGCGCGCAGCGTCTCCTGGAGCCCCATCCGGCCAGTGTAGGACCGGGCGCGACCCCGTCGGCCTCCCTAGGCGATCAGGAGCGAGTCAGGCGCGCCCAGATGTGCGACTGGAGATCCTGGCCCATGGCCGCCATGTCGAACGTCCACAGCAGGTCTCCCTCGACGAGGCCGTAGAGGCGATGCCCGGCGGTGTACTCCTTCGCCGACTCCGTGCGGACGACCGCATCGGTGGAGAGCTCGATCTTCGCGCCCTCGACCGTGCCGTGGTAGATCTCGACGAAGCCCGTGGGATGAGTGAGCAGCAGCTCGATGCTGCCGCCCGCCCGCGAACGCACGAAGCCGGTCTCGAGGGCCAGCGGCCGCACCTCGTTGCCTTCGTCATCGACCAGCCAGGTGCGGCTGAAGTAGTGCAGGAAGGGCCTCCCGTCGTGGGTGAACGCGACCTCCTGCCCGAACGCGAAGGCATCGATCGTCGGGTAGTCGCCGTGACCGTTCCCGTGCCAGTGGCCGAGCAGGAACGCGATCGGGGTCAGGTCAGCATGGAGGTCGGCGGGAATCTCGAACGGCATGGCTGTTCCTGTCAGCCCTGGCCGCGGAACAGCTTGAACACGACGAATCCCGCCAGGCCCGCGATCAGGACGCCCATGATCACGAGCAGGCTGACGTAGAACGCTTCCACGGTCGGGGAGTCTATCGGGCGGCGCCCGGGCCTAGGGTGCAGTCATGGCCGCCCAGACCGAGATCCGACCGCTCGTCGTCAAGATCACCGCCGGCGCGGAAGCACCCGAGCGATGCAGCCAAGGTTTCACGGTGGCCGCGGCAGCCGTCAGCGTCGGCGCGCAGGTCTCCGTATGGCTGACTGGAGAGGCGGTCTGGTTGGCCGTCCCAGGAAGAGCAGCGGCGTTCACCCTTGCCCACGCGGCCCCGTTGGACACCGTCCTCGAGCTCCTCTTGTTGTCGGGCCGGGTCACGGTCTGCACGCAGTGCGCAGCGCGTCGGGAGCTGTCCCAGGAGGACCTGCTGGCGGGTGTCGTCGTCGCCGGCTCGGCGTCGTACGTCGAGGAGATTCTGGGCGAGCGAACCCAGGCCGTCGTCTACTGAACCTCAGCGTTGCTTGACCTGCAGGAAGTCACGGGCCTCGTCGGTCGACATCGCCGGACGCTGTGCCAGCTCGGCCATCCGGGCCGCCCGGCTGACCAGCTCGTCGTTGTGGCTCACCGGCACCCCACGGGACAGCGTCAACGTGTCCTCCATGCCGACCCGGAGGTGCCCGCCTCGCGACAAGGACGCCAATGCGACCGCCAGCGTGGTCCGGCCGATGCCGGTGGCCGACCATGAGGTGACCTCGGCGGGCAACGCCTGCACCGAGGCGACGAGAGCGTCGGTCGTTCCTGGCATCCCACCCGGGACTCCCATCACGAGGTCGCAGTGGACCCGTCCGCCGTACGGGAGCCCGTACGCGTCGAGCAGCCGGTGCAACGCGTGCACATGCCCGAGGTCGAACAGCTCGAACTCGGGTACGACCTGGCGATCCCGAGTCTGTTGGTAGAGCTCGGCCACGAACGGCCAGGGGTTCATGAAGACGTCGTCACCGAAGTTGGTGGTGCCCATCGTGAGCGAGCACGAGTCCGGTTCCGCGTCGAGCACCTTGAGGCGTTGCTCGAGGGGATCGTGCACCGATCCGCCGGTAGAGAGCTGCACGATGAGCGTGGTGGCCTCACGAATCGCGGTGACGGCGTCGGCGAGGCGACCGATCTCGAGCGTCGGTCGGTGCTCGTCGTCACGAATGTGCAGGTGGATCATGGCGGCGCCTGCCGCCTCGCACCGCACAGCGGTCTCGACCAGCTCCGCGGTAGTCGTCGGCAACGCAGGGACGTCGGACTTGGCGGTCTCGGCACCGGTCGGAGCGACGGTGATGAGCGTGGACGGGTGGGGCACCCGGGGTGGGGCGGTCATGGCGTCATCGTGCCAGACTCAGGCGCTGCACCGATGCCCTCTCGGCCCGACACCCAGCAGGAGGATGAGACGATGCGAGCCGTCGTCCAGCGTGTCCGTGATGCCTCGGTCGTCGTGGACGGCCAGATCACCGGATCGATCGACGGGCCAGGGTTGGTCGTGCTGCTCGGCATCACCCACGACGACTCGGCCGCGACGGCGGCCGCCTTCGCCCGCAAGATCTGGGAGCTCCGGATCATGCACGACGAGAGGTCAGCCGCCGAGCTGGGCGCACCCGTGCTCGTCGTCAGCCAGTTCACGCTGTACGGCGACACCCGCAAGGGGCGCCGTCCGTCCTGGTCTGCCGCGGCGCCAGGCGATGTCTCACAACCGCTCTACGACGCGTTCTGCGCGGCTCTGGCAGAGCTCGGCGCTGTCGTCCAAACCGGAGTTTTCGGTGCACATATGGACGTAAATCTCAGCAATGACGGTCCGGTGACGCTCATCCTGGACACCGACCGGCCGTAGCCGCCGTCCCGAACGACCTCTCGAGAGCCTGAAGGAATGCTGAGGAAGTTCAGCCAATCCTCGCTGGATTTCACCGCAGCCCGGGTTTGTTGGCACACTTGTCACCGCCTCGGACATGCGTCCCTGCCCCCTGTGAACACGAGAGTTGGATGAGCGACAACCGCACGCCTCACGACGGCGGCCCGAACGAGCCCCTGTCGCGTGCTGGCGACCCCGAACTGATTTCGCCCTCGAACCACGGCGACGCACCCGTGGACACCGAGCCGGAGCCGGGTCGGCGCAAGCGGGTGCCTCGCAAGGGACCGGTCCGCCGCCACCCCGTGCTGCTCGCGGTGGCGACCCTGCTCGTGCTGATCACCGGCACCACCGGCGGGTACCTGTGGTATCTCAACAACCAGCTCAACAACATCCAGCACGTCGACGCCGGCATCGCCGAGAACCCCCTGCTCAACGGCCACGAGAGCGGCAAGCCGCTCAACATCTTGCTGCTCGGCGCCGACAACGGCGATGGCCAGAAGCAGTCGGTCGCCCAGGACATGGCCGACGGCAAGTGGACTCCGGGCGCCCACCGCAGCGACACGATGATGATCGCCCACATCCCGGCCGACCGTAAGTCGATCCAGCTCGTCTCGATCCCGCGCGACACCTGGGTCAAGATCCAGGGCTACCCCTACAACGGCGGGTTCGCCAAGATCAACGCCGCGTTCTCCTACGGCGGTCCCCGGATGGCCCGCCAGACCGTGGAGAGCCTGACGTCGATCCACATCGACCACCTCGCGATCATCGACTGGGCCGGCTTCAAGGACCTGACGACCGCCCTGGGCGGAATTCGCGTCTACATCCCCCAGACCTTCTATGACGACTCGCAGCGCATCACCTGGGAGAAGGGCTGGCACACGTTCGAGGGGCAGCAGGCGCTGGCGTACGTGCGGACGCGTCATGGACTGCAGAACGGCGACTTCGACCGGATCAAGCGCCAGCAGAACTTCATCCGCGCCACGATGAGCAAGGTGCTGTCTGGCGGCACCACCCACAACCCCTTCCAGCTCAGCAAGGTGGTCGGGGTCATCACGAGATACCTCACGGTCGACAACACCTGGGACAACGGGGAGATTCGCAGCCTCGCGTTGGCGATGCGCAACATCCACACGGAGAACGTCGACTTCCTCACCGCACCGTTCGGGTCGTACGACACCAGCAACGACGGACAGAGCATCGTGCGGCTCGCTCCCGCGAAGAGCAAGGCGCTCTTCCAGGCCGTGGCAGCCGACGACGTCCAGAGCTATCTCGACAAGTACCCCAAGGCTGCGCTGGCCGGCTCGCGTTCGATCAACTGACCGAGCAGGTCTCAGTCGGACCGGGCGTTCGAACCGGTGTGGCGACCGTAGTCGTCGTCAAGTCTCTCGATGTCGTCCTCGCCGAAGTAGGAGCCGGTCTGAACCTCGACGAACACGAGGTCGGTGTCACCGTCGTTGGCGACCCGATGAGCGGTACCGACGGCGATGTCGACGGTCGTCCCGAGGTCGAGCCGCAGGTCGGTCCCGTCGACCGTCGCCACCCCCGAGCCGGCCACGACGTACCAGTGTTCAGAACGCTCGGCATGGCGCTGGTAGCTCAGCCGCTGACCGGGCCGGACGCAGATGCGCTTGACCCGGAACGCCTCAGTGGCGTCCACGACCTCGTAGTACCCCCACGGGCGGTCATCGCGTTCGATGGCCACGTCGTCCTCATCTCCGTCTCCGGGGCGGCCGCGGATCAGCCGGCGCCGTTGGTCCGGCGCACAGTCTAGGCCCGCGCAGGGGCCGCTCCGGAGACGGTTAGGTCAGACGCTGATCCGTACGTCGGCGATCTCACCTTTCGACGCCTCGACACGCTGGTCGACCGGCTCGGTCTGCGGCGCGAGCGTCCGTAGCGTCCAGCTGCCGGGAGCGGCGAAGAACCGGAACTGCCCCGTCGCACTGGTGGGCACCTCGGCCGTGAACTCCCCCGTCCGGTCGAGCAGCCGTACGTAGGCTCCGCCGACGGGATGGTCGCCATGCACGACGACGCCTTGGATGATCGACTCCTTGGCGACGTCGACACCTTCGAGTCCGGGGCCACCCTTCGTCGCTCCGCACATCTCAGGCCTCGCCCGGCTCGTCGCCGAGGGCCACCGGTACGCCGACCAACGATCCGTACTCGGTCCACGACCCGTCGTAGTTCTTCACGTTCGGCTCGTCGAGGATCTCGTGCAGCACGAACCACGTGTGCGCGCTGCGCTCGCCGATACGGCAGTAGGCGATCGTGTCCTTGGCGCCGAACTCCACGCCCGCGTCGGAGTACAGGGTCCTCAGCTCGCGGTCGGAGCGGAACGTGCCGTCGTCGTTGGCCGCCTTGCTCCAGGGGATGTTCTTGGCGGTCGGGACATGGCCACCACGCTGCGCGGACTCCTGCGGGAGGTGGGCGGGCGCGAGCAGCCGGCCGGCATACTCGTCTGGCGAGCGGACGTCGACGAGGTTCTTGCTGCCGATCGCGGCGACAACCTCGTCACGGAACGCCCGGATGTCGAGGTTGGGCGCCTGCGCGGTGTAGGACGTCTGCGCGCGGGACGGCGGCTGTTCGGTCAGCTCGCGTGAGTCGAGCTCCCACTTCTTGCGGCCGCCGTCGAGCAGCAGCACCTTGTCGTGGCCGTAGAGCTTGAAGTACCAGTAGGCGTAGGCAGCGAACCAGTTGTTGTTCCCGCCGTAGAGCACGACCGTGTCGTCATTGCCGATGCCCCGGCCCGACAGCAGCTGCTCGAACTGCTCCTTGTTGACGAAGTCACGACGTACCGGGTCCTGCAGGTCTTCCTTCCAGTCGATCTTGACCGCCCCTTTGAGGTGGCCCTTGTCGTAAGCAGAGGTGTCTTCGTCGACCTCGACGAGAACCACGTTCTCGTCGTCGAGATGGCTCTCGACCCAGTCGGCGTCGACTAGGACAGCGTCGCGGCTCATGCGGGTTACCTCCGTGGTGGTCGAAATGTTGGCGGGTTGTCGAGTTGTCAGCGAGGCGATGCGGCGGTTGTGGTCGCTGTACCGGCGGCGCGCCGGCGGGTGAGACGTAGGACGGACAGATAGAGCTCGCAGCCCAGGCACAATCCGAAGGCGCCGTTGAGGAACGCCGCAGCGAACGCGCACCCGATGGCGATCAGTGCGACCGTACTCGCGCCGGCCAAGAAGGCAACCAACCCGACGACAGCGAAGCCGAAGCCGACCAGCTGGGCGAACTGGGGCGGGCGGGCATCCTCGGTCTGGCTGGGTGCACCGATCCGCGGACGCACCAGCCGAGCGAAGACGAGTGCGTACGGCGACCGACGGACTCCGAGGAAGGCGCCTGCGGCGAAAACCGCCGTCTGCGCGCCCAACAGCCACGTGCTCTGCGTGAGCAGGACGACGGCCAGCACCGTGGCGGTGAGGGTCGCACCGAAACGCAGGCCACGCGGGTCGAGCCGTGCCGGGCTGCGAACGACCTGCGCGGCCGGGGTGATGCTGGGGGCAGGGTTCACGCTGTGCTCCTGGATGGCGGGTTCGGCTGACGGGCTAACGTCGACCTTAAGTCGACTAACTTACTAGATTTGACCGAGAGGGCCAAGGGAACCTGTCAGGGGCGCGGACACAGCGCGGTCGCGCAGAGGCCGTGGTCGACCGCGCGGCGTCTGGTCAGGAACGTCGATGCCATCCGTCCAGGCTAGGCGAGGTCTCGATGACGCCCGGTCAAGTTGACCGCATCGTGAGACATCGTCTTGTCTTTCGAGCCGTAGTCAGTCGACGGCGCGACCCAGCGCCGCCAGCACGGCAGCCTTCGTCGGCTGGCCGGACGCGCGGGTGACGATGCCGCCTGCGGCATCCAGCACGAACGTGGTGGGAGTCCGGCGCACACCCAACCGGCGTACGAGGTCGAGATGATGCTCGGCGTCGACCTCGACGTGCTCGACCCCCGGCACCATGTCAGCGACCTCCCCGAGAATCCTGCGGGTCGCGCGGCAGGGTGCGCAGAACGCGCTGGAGAACTGCAGCAGCGTGGCGGTGTCTCCCAGCACGCCCGGGACATCTGCCGCGCCCAGGGTCTCCCGATCGGACTCCGACTCACGCGCTTCGGCGCTGCGTTCGTCGTCGGCACCGGCGGCTCCACGGAAGTGGCCGTTGTAACGGTTCACCGCGAAGCCGGTCAACGTGGCGACCAGCAGAGCCGCGAGCAGAACCACGACGTTGAGGGGCACGGACCAAGGCTAACGAGCGGATCAAGACCCTGGGCCGGACTATGGGGCCGCCCCGACTCGCCAGCAGCCGGGCTCGAGCGCTCAGCCGCCGGCGAAGGGTGGCAGCACCTCGATGACATCGCCTGCAGAGACGGGTACGTCGCCGAGCCGGTCACGCTGCACGGGGCGGTCGCCGAGCAGTACCGACGAGATGGCCAGGACCTGGTCAAAGCGCCCGTCGTCGGAGTGCAGCCGCCGAGCCCCGTCGAGGGCCTGCTGCACGGTCGCAACGTCCTCGATGTGGTCCTCGGACCGGCCGGCAGCGGCACGGGCGGCCGCCCAGTAGCGGACCGTCACTTCGACGCCGCCGCTGCCGATCACCTCCGTCTCACCGACGGTCGTACTGGCCCGGAGATCGCGCATGTCCGGTATTCTCGCAGCAAGCGATGGGGCCCGGGCGATGAGCCGCGGGCCTCGTGTGCTTTCGGGCCGGCCGGAGGGAGACGCGGGTGAGCAGTCTGCTGCTGCTGACGAACGCGCTGCAGTCGTCAGCCGAGATGTTGCCTGCGCTGGGGCTGCTGCCGCACCAGGTCCGGATCCTGCCGGCCGAGCCGTCCGTCCTGATCGAGGCCCCGGACTGCGACGTCGTCCTTGTGGACGGTCGTCACGACCTCGCCTCCGTGCGCAGCCTGTGCCGCCTGATCCGCACGACTGGCGTCGACGTTCCCCTCATCGTCATCGTGACCGAGGGCGGCCTCACGGTGGTGGCGGCCGACTGGGGCGTCGACGACGTCCTGCTGACCACGGCGGGTCCGGCGGAGGTCGAGGCGCGGCTCCGCCTCACGACCGGTCGCCTCGCCCTGGCTCGCGACGACGACGAGCCAGACGCGTCGATCATCCGGAGCGGCGCGGTCGAGATCGACGAAGCGTCCTACACCGCCAAGCTCGACGGCCGCAGTCTCGACCTCACCTTCAAGGAGTTCGAGCTGCTCAAGTACCTGGCCCAGCATCCGGGTCGGGTGTTCACCCGCCAGCAGCTGCTGCAGGAGGTCTGGGGCTACGACTACTTCGGCGGCACCCGCACGGTCGACGTGCACGTACGCCGGCTGCGCGCCAAGCTCGGCCCCGAACGCGAGGTGCTGATCGGCACGGTCCGTAACGTCGGCTACCGCTTCGTGCTCCCGTCCGACAGCGCCGACGACGAGGGGTCCGCGGATTCTGAGGTCGGGGGCTCAGATCCGGCCGCGGATCGGTTCAGCCGGTGACCGAGCAGCTCACGCTCGATGTCCAGGTGCTCGGCTCCATCAGCGCAGCCGAGGCCGCCGAGGTGCTCCGCATCGACGAGGCGGCCACGATCGCCGACGGTGTGGCTCCTCTCGATGACCAGGTGCGACTCGACCTCGACCACGCCGATTCCGACGCCACCGTGACCCACGTGCTGGCCCGCCGAGCGGATGCGCTCGTCGGATACGCCCATGCGCGGTCGAACAAGGGCGGACCTCTCAACGCCCACCTCGTCGTCGCCCCGGACTCCCGGCGCCGAGGTGTCGGGAAGGCGCTGGTCCGTCACCTCATCGAGCTGGCCGGTCCCGGCGGTCTGCGCGTCTGGGCCCACGGCGACGAGGCTGCCGCTGGACTGCTGTCGAAGCAGCTCGGCTTCTCGCGGGTGCGGGACCTGTGGCAGATGCGTCGGCGACTGGACCTGCCGATCGTTCCCCCGGCGTACCCGGCAGACGTGCACGTCCGTACGTTCGAGGTCGGTCAGGACGAGGAAGCCTGGGTGCGCGTCAACGCCGCCGCCTTTGCCGGCCACCCCGAGCAGGGCGCCATGACCGTCGACGACCTGCGGCAACGGATGGACCAGCCCTGGTTCGACCCGCTCGGATTCTTCCTCGCCATGCGTGCGGATCACCTGCTCGGATTTCATTGGACGAAGGTGCATCCGGCCGAGCCCGACCACACCGCCGTCGGCGAGGTGTATGCCGTCGGTGTCTCACCACAGGCGCAGGGCCTCGGTCTCGGCAAGGCGCTGACCGCCACCGGGCTGCTGCATCTGCGTTCGCGGGGCCTGGGCGACGTGCTGCTCTATGTCGACGGCGACAACACGGCCGCCATCGCGGTCTACGAGAAACTCGGCTTCACGAGGTCAGCGCTCGAC
>JANLYC010000333.1:0-12160 GCA_031365435.1 Nocardioidaceae bacterium | reverse complement strand
ATCCGACCCTCGAAGTTTCGGTTGCCCGACAACACTGCGGCCACCGCCAGGTCGGCGTCGTTGACGGCCTTGCTGACCTCGGGGATGAGCGGTCCGGAGTTGCCGATGCAGGTCGTACAGCCGTACCCGACGAGGTTGAAGCCGAGCTTCTCGAGGTAGGGCGTCAGGCCGGAGCGGTCGAAGTAGTCGGTGACGACCTTGGATCCTGGGGCCAGTGACGTCTTGACCCACGGCTTGCGGGTGAGCCCTCGGTCGACCGCGTTCTTCGCCAGCAGCGCGGCGCCGATCATGACCGAGGGGTTGGACGTGTTGGTGCACGAGGTGATCGCTGCGATCGCGACCGCGCCGTGGTCGAGCTCGAACTCGGTCCCGTCCTCCAGGCGCACCGGGGTCGGCCGGCTCGGTCAATCGACCGCATGACCGGCGTGATGCGGTGCGCCGTCGCCGTTGCCGGTCGTCGCCGACGGCGGGTCGCTGGCCGGGAACGAGTCGGCCGACCCCTCGTCGACCGACGAGCTCACGCCGTGCTGCGGCTGATGACCGGCCTCGGCGGCGCCGTCGGTGTCGACGTAGTCGACCAGGGCGGCCCGGAAGCCTTCCTTGGCGTCGGTGAGCGAGATCCGGTCCTGCGGCCGCTTCGGGCCCGCGATCGAGGGAACGATCGTGGAGAGATCGAGCTCGAGGTACTCGGAGTAGCGAGGTTCCTTGTCGGCGTCGTGCCAGAGACCCTGCTCCTTCGCATAAGCCTCGACGAGGGCCACCTGCTGTTCGCTGCGGCCGGTGAGGCGGAGGTAGGTCAACGTCTCGCCGTCGATGGGGAAGACGGCGATGGTCGAGCCGTACTCGGGCGACATGTTGCCGATCGTGGCGCGGTTGGCCAGCGGCACGGCGGACACGCCGGGTCCGTAGAACTCGACGAACTTCCCGACGACTCCGTGCTCACGCAGCATCTCGGTGATCGTGAGCACCAGGTCGGTGGCCGTCGTGGCCTCCGGCAGCTCGCCGGACAGCTTGAAGCCGACCACACGCGGGATCAGCATCGAGACCGGCTGGCCGAGCATCGCGGCTTCGGCCTCGATCCCACCGACGCCCCATCCGACGACGCCGAGCCCGTTCACCATCGTCGTGTGCGAGTCGGTGCCGACGCAGGTGTCGGGGTAGGCCAGCGTCTCGCCACCGAGCTCCCGGGTGAAGACGACCTTGGCCAGGTGCTCGATGTTGACCTGGTGGACGATGCCCGTGCCGGGCGGGACCACCTTGAAGTCGTCGAACGCGCCCTGGCCCCACCGCAGGAACTGGTAGCGCTCGAAGTTGCGTTCGTACTCGATCTCGACGATGCGTTGGAAGGCGCCGGAGGTGCCGAACACATCGGCGATGACGGAGTGGTCGATGACCAGCTCGGCGGGTGCCAGCGGGTTGATCTTCGCCGCGTCGCCGCCGAGGTCCTGCATGGCTTCGCGCATGGTGGCCAGGTCGACGATGGCGGGTACACCGGTGAAGTCCTGCATGATCACGCGTGCCGGCGAGTACTGGATCTCCTTGCTGGGTTCGGCGTCGGCCGCCCAGCCCGCCAGTGCGCGGATGTCGTCGGCGGTGATGTTGAGCCCGTCCTCGGTCCGCAGCAGGTTCTCGAGCAGCACCTTGAGGCTGTACGGGAGAGTGGCGACGTCGAGGCCGTCGCCGGTCACGGCGTCGAGGCGGTAGATCTGGTACGACGTACCTGCCACGTCGAGGCTCGATTTCGAGCCGAAACTGTCCACCGAGAGGCTCTGGGGGCTCATGCGCTACGTCTCCTTCGTCGGGTCTCACTCCGCAAGTATCTTGATATCAAGATACACCATGCTACGCGCCTGCCGCACCCTCCGCCGGCGCGGCCAGGACGGCCACGCACTCAACGTGGTGCGTCATCGGGAAGATGTCGAAGGCGCGTAGCGAGTCCAGCTGGTACCCCACCGCGGCGAACGTCGCGACATCGCGCGCCAGCGCGGCCGGGTCGCAGGCGACGTAGGCCACCACGCGCGGCCGCTGAGCCGCCACCCGGCGTACGACGTCCTTGCCGGCCCCTGCGCGGGGCGGGTCCATCACGACCACGTCGAGGCGTCCCTGCGCCTGCCGGCTGCGGACGAAGCGGTCCACGCGGTCGAGTACCGGACGTACGTGCGGCAGGTCGGCGAGATTGGTGCGCAGGTGATCGAGCGCCCGGCGATGTGACTCCACGGCTACCACCGAGCCGCCCTCCCCCACAGCCTCGGCCAGCACGCCACTGAAGAGGCCGACCCCTGCGTACAGGTCCCAGCACCGTTCACCGGCAGTCGGACGAGTGCCGTCCAGGACGGCAGCGACCAGCGCGTCGGCAGCCCCGGGGTGGACCTGCCAGAAGTCGCCCGCGTTCACCCGCCAGTCGCGGCCGGCGGCGTGCTCCACGACCGTCGGGGCCGATCGCTCGTCAGTGAACACCACGTGCTCGCCGCGGCTCGTCACGACGGACGTGGCCGACGTCGCACCGCTCGCCAGCGCCTCGTCGGCGAGTGGCAGGTCCGGGTGGGCGATCCGGCAGGAGTCCACAGCGATGACGTCGTGCGAGCGATGAGCCAACAGTCCCGGCTGGTGGTTGCGCGTCGCTGACCATCTGACCCGCGTCCGCCAGCCGAGCCCGCCGTGGTCACCCGGCACTGGTTCGACCTGCACGGGCATGTCGATCCCGGCGAGCCGCCTCAGCTGCTCGACGATGACCTCCGCGAGCATGGCGCGCTGCCCGGCCGGACTGACGTGCTGGAAGTCGCACCCCCCACATCGACCCGGTCCGGCGTACGGACACGGCACCGGGACACGCAGCGGAGACGGTGTCATCACCTCGACGGCATCGCCTCGCAGGAAACGTGCGCCCTCGGGACCCTCCGTGACCCGCACCCGAACGCGCTCGCCCTCGATGGCGTGTCGGACGAAGATCACGCGGCCCTCGTGCCGGGCGACATGGTGCCCGCCGTGAGCCACCGGCCCGACCTCCACCTCGACGTCGGTTCCGACGAGGGGGTCGTCGGGTGCGGACGTCGTCGTCACGGCTTCTTGCGCGGCCGTCTGGTCACGCCCCGCCGGATGTTGCTCGTCATGAACTGGTCCCGTTCGGCCCTCTTCTCCGCTGCCTCCGACGACTGGAGCTGGAAGGGCACCGACGTCACCATGACACCAGGAGTGAACAAGAGCCGTCCCTTCAGGCGCAGGGCGCTCTGGTTGTGCAGGAGCTGCTCCCACCAGTGACCCACGACGTACTCGGGGATGTAGACGGTGACCACGTCGCGCGGACTGCGTCGCCGGATGTCGCGCACGTAGTCGACGATCGGCTTGGTGATCTCGCGGTACGGCGAGTCGAGCACGCGCAGCGGGACGGGGAGATGTGCCTCGTCCCAGACTCTCAGCAAGTGCTCCGTGGCCTCTTCGTCGACGTCGACCGTGACCGCCTCCAGCGTGTTCGGTCGCGAGGCCCGGGCGTACGCCACCGCCCGCAGGGTCGGCTTGTGCACCTTGGACACGAGCACGATCGCGTGGATGCGCGACGGCAGCGACTGGTCGTCCTCCGCGGCCGCGAGCTCGCGTGCCACCCGGTCGTAGTGATGGCGGATTCCCCGCATCATGAAGAACAGGACCGTCATCGCCAGGATCGCGATCCACGCACCGTGGGTGAACTTGGTGATCAGCACGATCACGAGCACGAGGGCGGTCACGACCAGGCCGATCGCGTTGATGACCCGACTCCGCATCATCCGCGCACGCTGCCGGCGATCGGTCTCGGTCTTGAGATGCCGGGTCCAGTGCCGGATCATGCCCGTCTGGCTGACCGTGAAGGAGACGAACACCCCCACGATGTACAGCTGGATCAGCCGAGTCACCTGCGCGTCGAACGCATAGATGAGCAGGACGGCGAAGCCGGCGAGCAGCACGATGCCGTTGCTGAAGGCGAGCCTGTCACCGCGGGAGTGGAGCTGGCGCGGCAGGTAGCCGTCCCGGGCCAGGATCGAGCCCAGCACGGGGAAGCCGTTGAACGCCGTGTTTGCGGCGAGCACCAGGATCACTCCGGTTGCCGCCGCCACCACGTAGAAGCCGAGCGTGAAGTGGTCGAAGATCCCCAGCGCGAGCTGTCCGATGATCGGGTCCTGGTTGAAGTCTGTCGGCACGAGGTTGCCACTCGGGTCGATCAGCCGGGCTCCGTTGTCGACGTCGGCGAGCCGCACGTGCATCAGGTTGCCGAGGATGAGGATCGACAAGCCCATCGTGACCGCCACGATCCCCAGCAGGAGCAGCGTGGTGGCAGCGTTGCGGCCCTTGGGTTTGCGGAAAGCCGGCACGCCGTTGCTGATGGCCTCGACACCGGTCAGCGCCGCCGACCCAGACGCGAACGCGCGCAGGATGAGGAAGGTGAGGGCCAGCCCCCCGACCCCGCCTGCGAAGTCAGCGCTGCCGCGAATGGTGTAGTCGGCGAGCTCGGAGTCAGGCAGCGTGCCGCGAAGGTAGCGGATGAACCCCCACGCCGACATCGACAGGATGGAGACCATGAAGATGTACGTCGGGATGGCGAAGGCGGTGCCCGACTCCTTCACACCGCGCAGGTTCATCGTCATCAGGAACAACACCGCGATGATCGCGATGGTCGCCTCGTGGCCCTGCAGCGGCTCGATCGCCGCTGCGGCGTACTGGGCTGCCGACGAGATCGAGACCGCGACGGTCAACACGTAGTCCACGAGCAAGGCACTGGCGACGGTGAGCCCGGCAACTGAGCCCACGTTCGTGGTCGCGACCTCATAGTCACCGCCACCGGATTGGTAGGCCTGCACGTTCTGTCGGTATGACGCGATGACCACCAGCATGACCAGCGCCACGCAGATGCCGATCTTCCAGGAGACCGTGTAGTAGGCCAGGCCCGCGAGCGAGAGGGTGAGGAAGATCTCGTCCGGCGCGTAGCCGACCGATGACAGCGCGTCGCTGGCGAAGACCGGGAGCGCGATCCGCTTCGACAACAGCTGCTCGCCGAGCTGGGTGTTGCGCAGCTTGCGCCCCAGGAGCAGCCGCTTGCCGATGTCGGTGATTCCCACGCGTGAAGGCTAGACCACAGCCACCCGGCCCGTGCGCCTGACCGGGCGGCGCGCAGGCAGCAGATCGGTGTAGCGTCATGCCAGATCAGCAGCGCCCGCCGCGGATGATGTGGATACTGTCTCGAAGCGTGTCCCGCAGTGGGCGCGACCGAAGGCCGAGGAGAAGTCGTGCACGTCGTGATCATGGGTTGTGGCCGGGTAGGCTCCACCCTCGCGCGCAGCCTCGAGGAACGCGGGCACACCGTCGCCGTGATCGACTCCAGCCCGGACGCCTTCCGGCGGTTGGGGCCGGGGTTCTCCGGCGACAAGGTGACCGGCTACGGGTTCGACCAGGTCGTGCTCGAAGCGGCCGGGATCGGCAACGCGGGCGCCTTCGCGGCTGTCAGCAGCGGCGACAACTCCAACATCATCTCCGCGCGGGTGGCCCGCGAGACGTTCGGGATCGACAACGTCGTGGCACGGATCTACGACCCGGGACGTGCCGAGGTCTACCAGCGGCTCGGCATACCGACGGTCGCCACGGTCCGGTGGACCGCCGACCAGATCATGCGGCGCCTGCTTCCCGAGGGGTCCGAGCCCGAGTGGCGCGATCCCACCGGAGCGATTCGTATCGAAGTGCTGCAGGCACCGACTGCCTGGGTGGGGCGCCTCTACAGCGAGATCGAGAGCAACGGAGCTCGGATCGCCTTCATCACCCGCATGGGCGAAGGCATGATGATCACGGACGAGACGGTCCTCCAGGACGGAGACCTGATGCACCTCGTGATGGCCGAGCGAGACGCCGATCAGATCAACGCGGCGATCGCAGCCGGGCCCGAGGAACGCTGATGCGCGTCGCTATCGCTGGAGCAGGTGCCGTCGGTCGGTCGGTCGCCGCCGAGCTGCTCGAGAACGGGCATGCCGTCCTGCTCATCGACAAGGACCCCCACGCGATCAAGGCTGACATCGTCCCCGACGCCGAATGGCTGCTCGCCGACGCCTGTGAGCTGTCGTCCCTCGACGAAGCCGCCCTGCAGCGCTGTGATGTCGTGATCGCCTCGACAGGTGATGACAAGGCGAACCTCGTCATCTCGTTGCTGGCGAAGACAGAGTTCGCCGTTCCGCGCACCGTCGCCCGCGTCAACCACCCGTCCAACGAGTGGCTGTTCAACGAGGCGTGGGGTGTCGACGTCCTGGTATCGACCCCCCGCATCATGTCCGCCCTCGTCGAGGAGGCCGTGAGCGTCGGGGACATCGTCCGGCTGTTCACGTTCAGGCAGGGCGAAGCCAACATGGTCGAGCTGACTCTGCCCGACGACTCGCCGTTCGTGGGGAGCGCGGTCCGCGAGGTCGCCTGGCCGGCCGACGCGTCGCTGGTCGCGATCCTGCGCGAGGGACACGTTCACACCCCCGAGCCCGACGCGACCCTCGAGGCCCACGACGAGCTTCTGTTCGTGGCCACGTCGGCGTCCGAGTCAGACCTCGAGAACCTCTTGTCCCCCAACACGCATCAGGGCGAGACGACCAAGGACTGAAGCCCAGTAGCTCAGGCCTCGGCCTCCACGGTCGGAGCGGCACCGACGTCGTCCCGAGCGTCCTCGCCGGTGTCCGACGGGGCGGCGATCGGCGTGTGGTTACGACCCAGCATCCAGGCCATGGTCGCGAGCGCGGCGAGCTGAAGCGGCCATCCCATCGCCAGCTTGGCGATGCCGAGCCAGCCGGCGTGACCGCTGGCCCACAGGGGGTACTGCACGATCACGCGCACGACGCAGGGCGCCGCGAGGACCAAGGTGAGCTTCGAGCACAGCGACACCAGGGGTTTGTCCCGCCGCCACTCCGTGGGCTCGCCCGTCACGCTGCCGATCATGAACCCGATGAGCGGCCATCGGACGAGCACCGACCCGACGAGGAGCACGGCGTACGCAGCGTTGTAGATCAGGCCGGGAAGGAACGCGTCCTCGGCCCGGCCGGAACGCAATGCGAAGATCGCCGCGATCGTGATGCCGACCATCGCGTTGAACACGAACTGGACACTCGAACGCGCGATGATGCGCAGCAGCAGGGCTACCACCGCCAGCGCACCCGAGAGGACGAGCGCGAGCTTGAGGTTGTGGGTGCTAACCCAGGTGATGGTGAAACCGAGTGTCGGGATCGCTCCCTCGAGCATCCCCCGCTTGCCCCCGAGCGCCTTCGCCAGCTGCGCCCTGACCAGGGCCTCGACGGTGTCGTGTCGGTCGTCGGGCAGAGCGGTGGGCGGAGTCACGACGTCGTCAGGGCGCACGCAGCTCGTAGCGCGGGTTGTAGATGACGCGGCGGCCCTCGTGGCATGAGACCCGGCCATGCGCCAGCAGGCTGGCGCCGGGCTTGACGCCGGCGATGGTACGACGACCCAGCCACACGAGCGTGACGACACCGGACCCGTCGAACACGGCGGCCTCCAGCGTCGGAGTCCCCGCACGAGGGGCGAGCGTCACGTGCTTGACGTGCCCGTAGACCGTCACCAGGTCTCGATCATGCAGGTCGTTGATCGACTGACAGCCGCCGACCTTGTCGCGAGCCTCTTCGAGCTCGTTGGCCTCGAGCTGGTCCGGCGAGGCCGACAGCCGGTGCAAGGCCCGGCGTAACCGTCCCGGAGGTGCTTCCGTCATGTCTTCAGCCTAGCCCTCGTCGACGGCGCCCGACGCCGGGTCGACGGTTCCGGGACCCGCGTCCTGGCCGATGACGTGCGGCATGCTCATGGCAATCATCTCGCGCGGGGCCATCGGGCCGTCCCCGCGGACCACGATCACGTCCCGGAAAGCCTGCTCGACCGCCCCTTCGGGATCTGCCTCTTGGGCGCTGGCACCAAGGAAGGTTCCGCGGAGCAACCACCGCGGCCCCTCGACGCCCACGATCCGGCTCGGCTGGGTCGCCTGGCGCCCGTCCGGGGTCTGGACGGGAACCACGACCTTCAGCTCGATACCGAACTCCCCGTCCACCTCGGTAGCCGTGCCACCCCGCTTGCCCGCCTCGGCGGCGATATCGGTACGGACGTCGTCCCAGATCGAGTCGAAACGCGGCGCGGCGAAGGCCCGCAGCTCAAGCCCCGACTCCGGCCCGGCGAGCAGCACGGCCTCGACCTGCTGGGTGGCGTCGTTGACCTGGAGGCGCAGCTCGAGGCCGGGGCCGCCGCGCACGAGCAGGCCACCGAGGTCGACATACGAGCCGTCTTCGTCGACGGTGGTTTCCGAGCGGTCCCAGGGACCACGCAGTCGAGCCCGGCCGAGCTCCGCCATCTCGTCGACGCCGGCCCCGGCCGTCGACGGGGACTGCTGGTCTGAGGTCTCGTCCTGCTCCGGCTTGCGACGGCGGAAAATCACGACACGTCCTCCTGCATTGTGCTGGGTACGGCAAAGCCGCCGGTGGATCCATGTCCACCGACTCCCCGGTCGGAGCCGGGAAGGCTGTCGACCTCGACGAAGCGGGCGCGCGCGACCTGCTGGAAGACGAGCTGGGCGATCCGGTCACCACGAGACAGGATCACGGGTTCGTTGGGGTCGAGGTTGACGAGGACGACCTTCACCTCGCCACGATACCCAGCATCGACCGTGCCCGGCGCGTTGACGATCGACAGCCCGCAGCGTGCCGCGAGACCCGAGCGAGGGTGGACCAGCGCTACGTAGCCATCGGGGAGCGCCAGGCTGATGCCGGTCGGGACGACAGCGCGCTCTCCTGGCTGCAGCGTCACGTCGACGGTGGTGACCAGGTCGGCCCCGGCATCGCCGGGATGTGCGTACGCCGGGATCGGCACGTCGTCGAGCCGTTGGACGAGGACTTCGACCACACCTGCCCCTTCATTGTCGCGATGCTGGAGACGACCGGCTCGACAGCCTACCTGCGGTTCGCCGCCTCGCCACGTGGGAGGCTGGATCCGTGGCCGCTCCCCCCGCACCGTACGCAGAGCGTCTGTTCCTGCCCTGGTCCTGGTGGCTGCTCGGCATCCTGTTCGTCGCGAGTGTCGGCTGGGCGTTCTTCGTCGCGACACCGCTCGTCGCCGCCGCGGTCGCCCTGGTCGTGACGACCCTGCTCGTCGGCACGCTGCTGCTGAGGTACGGCGTCACTCAGGTGCGGGTCGACGCCCATGCGCTGCATGCAGGTCGGGCGACGCTGCCCCTCGGCAACGTCGGCCCGGTCACTGCCCTGGATCCCGAAGCTACCCGCCGACTGCTTGGCCCCGGCGCCGACGCGCGTGCGTTTCTGCTGACCCGTCCTTACTGTCGAACCGCGGTTCGCGTGGACGTGCTGGACCCGACGGACCCGACGCCTTACTGGGTGATCTCGTCGCGGCACCCGGTTGACCTCGCGGCGCGCTTGAACCCTCGCGTCGTGCAAGACTAGAGACGTGGCCAAGAAGTCGAAGAAGTCCGACCAGCCGAAGGCGAAGGGCAAGCGGAGCTGGAAGATGCTCGGGACCACGTCTGCCCTCGCGGCCGGCCTCGCGACGACCAAGGCCCTCGACGCTGTCTGGAAGACCGCGACAGGCAAGAAGCCGCCCAGCAAGCCCGAAAGTCCCGAGATCGGGAACCGGGAGGCCATCGTCTGGGCGGCTCTGAGCGGTATGGCGATGGGGGTGGCGAAGATGTACGCGACCCGCCGGGCTGCGACCTACTGGGTCAAGTCGTTCGGCACCCTGCCTCCCGGCATGGACGAGGGCGCGACCAAGAAGACCAAGCAGAAGGTGAAGCCCTGACCTCCTGCTCGGCTAGGCGGCGCAGTCCTGGCAGACCAGGACCCCGTTCTTGGACGTCGCCAGCTGGCTTCGGTGGTGGACGAGGAAACACGTCGAGCAGGTGAACTCGTCCTCCTGCCGCGGCAGGACCTGGACGGAGAGCTCTTCGTGCGAGAGGTCAGCGCCGGGCAGCTCGAACGACTCGGCCGCTTCGACCTCGTCCTCGTCGACCTTGCCCGAGTTCTTGTCGTGACGACGAGCCTTCAGCTCCTCGATGGAGTCCTCGTTCAGCTCTTCGTCGGTCTTGCGTGGTGCGTCGTAGTCAGTTGCCATGTCGTTCCGCTCAGTCGTCGTCGGTCTGTGCTCTGCGTGTAACGCGGGAGCACCACGATTTGTGCCCGCTCCGGCGGCGTGATTGTGCCTGATTTCGAGCCGTTACGCTACGTGAATGCGGGCATGTCTCGGTCACAGGCCACAGAACCCGCTCATAACCCTCGTCCAACCCGCGCCCAACGTGGTCAAACACACGTTTTCAGCCGGTGGGTGGTAGGTCAGGACGGCCGGCTCGGTGGCCAGTCCGACATCGGCCAATCCGCGAAGCCGGCGTCGACGAGGGAGTCGTGGAAGGCGTCGAACAAGTCGTTCGAAGCCGCCACGGTGATCAGCTCCCCGGGCTCGCCGCCGAGGAGTCCCTCGACGCGTCCACCGGCCTCCGTCACCACCAACCGGGCTGCCGCGAGGTCCCAGGGGCGCAGACCGCGCTCGACATAGGCGTCAAGACGCCCGCACGCGACGTAGCAGAGGTCGAGGGCGGCCGAGCCGAGCCTGCGCAGGTCCCGGACCACCGGCAGCAGTCGGGCGGTCTCGGCGGCCTGGTGCACCCGGACGTCGGCACGGTAGTGGAACCCGGTACCGGTCAGGGCCTGCGCCACCGAGCCGGCGGACGAGACGCCGATCGGACGACCGTCCAGCCGGGAGCCCCGACCGACAAGCGCCGTGAACAGCTCGCCCGACGACGCGTCCAGCACGGTGCCGCAGACCGTGCGGCCGTCACGCCGGGCGGCGATCGAGACGGCGTACTGGGGGATGCCGTAGAGGTAGTTGACGGTTCCGTCGATCGGGTCGGCAACCCACGTGACCCCTGAGGTTCCGGCGATGTCCTCCCCCTCCTCACCGACGAACGAGTCATCGGGCCGGGCGCCCAGGATCGCCTCCTTGATCAGTCGTTCGGACGCGACGTCGTTGGCAGTCACGACGTCGGTGGGACTGGACTTGGTCGCGGCGACCTCGACGTGACCCTCACGCCCGCGCTGGATCAGCTCGCCGGCCCGGAGCGCCGTCTCGACGGCGAGGGCCAGCAGCGACTCGTCGTCGCTCACGCCGGCCGTTCGCACATCGCGGGCCGGGACTGACGCGGGTTGGGACAGCAGTGGGCGGCACACACGTCCCAGCTGGGAGGCAGCTCGCCGGCGGCTGCCTGGGTGACCGACTCCCCGCGCTCGCGCGCAGCCCGTTCGACCACGAGGTCACGAACGGCGGCGACAAAGGCCGGATGCACACCGGCCGTCGCGGCCCGGGCGAAGCCGAGCCCGAGCCGGTCGGCGGTCTCCCGGGCCTCGGTGTCCAGGTCGTAGACGACCTCCATGTGATCGGAGATGAACCCGATCGGGATCACCACCACGGCGGCGACGTCGGCCCCGGACAGCTCCTCCAGGTGATCGTTGACGTCGGGCTCCAGCCACGGGACCTGAGGCGCGCCGGATCGACTGCAGTAGGTCAGCTCCCAGGACCGCTCGACACCGGTCCGGGACGCCACCGCGTTCGCCACGAGCTCGGCAACGGAGCTGTGCTGGTCGACGTAGGCGCCGCCGTCGGGACCTGACGACGCCGACATCGCGGTCGGGATCGAATGGGTCACGAACACGAGCCGGGCCCGGTCACGCTGGTTGTCGGGCAGCTCGCCCAACGCTCGCACGGTGGCGTCGACGTTCGCCTCGACGAAGCCCGGGTGGTTGAAGTAGTGACGGAGCTTGTCGAGCACCGGTGCACCGTCGACCACCTCCGCCGCGTCGTAGAGGTTCTCGCGGTACTGCCGGCAGCCGGAGTACGACGAGTAGGCGCTGGTCACGAAGCACACCGCACGTCGTACGCCGTCGGCCCGCATGGTCTCCATCGTCTCGGTCAGGTAAGGATCCCAGTTGCGGTTGCCCCAGTAGACCGGCAGCTCGATGCCGTGAGCAGCGAGGTCGGCCTCGACCGCGGCGATGAACTCACGGCACTGGTCGTTGATAGGGCTGCGTCCACCGAACAGGAAGTAGTGCTGGCCCACCTCCTCCAGGCGCTCGCGCGGGATGCCTCGACCGCGGGTGACGTTCTCGAGGAACGG
>JANLYC010000303.1:0-5938 GCA_031365435.1 Nocardioidaceae bacterium | reverse complement strand
GAGCTGCGTGCGATCAACCCGGGCGCAGGAGTCTCCGCGTCGGTGGGGGGTGCTTCAGCCCAAACCGTCGACCTGCAGCGCTCCATCGGTGCCCACCTGCCGTGGATGGGGCTGGTCGTGGTGCTGGTCATGCTCGTCCTGCTGTTCCTTGCTTTCGGATCGTTGGTGCTGCCGCTCAAGGCGGTTCTCATGAACGTCGTGTCGATCGGAGCGTCGTTCGGTGTCGTGACGTGGATCTTCGCCGACGGCCATCTCTCGGGGCTGCTGGGCTTCACGTCGCCCGGATTCCTCGACGCGACCCAGCCAATCCTGATGCTCGGAATCCTGTTCGGCCTGTCGATGGACTACGAGGTGTTCCTGCTGTCCCGTGTCCGCGAGGAGTGGGACCGCACGCACGACAACACCGCTTCGGTCGCCGCCGGTCTCGAGCGCAGCGGACGCATCATCACGAGCGCGGCACTCTTGCTGGCGGTGGTGATCGGCGGGTTCGCAACCTCGGGCATCGTCTTCTTGAAGATGATCGGGATCGGCATGCTGGTCGCGGTGTTGCTCGACGCAACCGTCGTCCGCGCCCTGCTCGTGCCGGCGACCATGCGGCTGCTCGGCGATGCGAACTGGTGGGCCCCCGGTCCGATGCGGCGGTGGTGGGAGCGGCACGGACTGCGGGAGCACGACGGAGCAGAGCCAAGCCCGCGGAGTGCGCAGCAGCTGGTCGGCGCCGGATCTCGACGAGGCTGAGCCGCACGCACGCTTCGAGCCCTGCATGCCGTCCACTCCGTCCGCTCCGTGCGTCGGGTCTGCTGCGGCACGGCTGCACGGAGTGGGCCCGCCGAGATGCGAGACTGCGCGCATGGCTGACCTGCGGGCCGAGATCGCCGTCATCGGCGGGTCGGGTTTCTACGAGTTCCTCGACTCGCCCGCGGACGTCTCCGTCTCGACTCCCTATGGCGACCCGTCGTCCGCCGTCTCGATCGGTCAGGTCAACGGTCGAGCCGTGGCGTTCCTGCCACGGCACGGCCGCCATCACCAGTTCCCGGCCCATCGCGTCAACTACCGGGCCAACCTGTGGGCGTTGCGCTCCCTCGGCGTACGCCGCGTCCTCGCGCCCTGCGCAGTCGGCAGCCTCCGGCCCGAGCTCGGGGCCGGCGCCGTCGTGGTGCCCGACCAGCTGGTCGACCGTACGACGTCGCGGACCCAGACCTTCTTCGACGCGGGCGCCTGCCATGTCGGCTTTGCCGACCCCTACTGTCCCAGCCTGCGCAGAGCCCTGACGACAGCCGACAGTGCCATCGTCGATGGGGGAGTGATGGTGGTCATCGAGGGTCCGCGTTTCTCGACCAGGGCCGAGTCACAGTCGTATGCCGCGCAGGGATGGTCACTCGTCAACATGACCGGTCACCCCGAAGCTGTCCTCGCCCGCGAGCTTGCGCTGTGCTACGCCGCCATCGCATTGGTCACCGACCGGGACGCCGGAGTGAGCAGCGAGGCGTCGGTCAGCCAGGCCGAGGTTTTCGCGGCCTTCGCAGCCAACCTGGACCGGCTGCGCGATCTCCTCGTCGGCGTGATCGACGCGCTGCCCGGCACCAGGACCGGCTGCAGCTGCGAGCACACGCTGGACGGCTTCGACCTACCGATCACCCTGCCATGACGCCTACCCGGCGCCTGCCCCTTCGACGAGGAGAACCAGTACCGTGCGCAGACTCGTGATTGCCTTCGTGGTGCTCGCCGTGCTTCTCATCGGCGGCGACCGCTTGGCCGTGCACTTCGTCGAGGACCGAGTGGCCACCTACGTGATGAACCGCGAGAACCTGGCGTCGAAGCCGAACGTCGAGATCAAGGGATTCCCGTTCATCACCCAGGTGCTGTCGAACGACATCGGCAAGGTCACCATGACGCTGCCGGCTGTGCAGGCCAAGACCGGTGTGACCAAGGAGGTCCGCGTCGAGGACGTCTCGGTGACGTTCACCGACGTGCGGACCGGAAACCGGCTCAAGCGGGTGACTGCTGACCAGATGACCGGCAGCGCTCTGATCCCCTACGCCTCGGTCAGCGCCCTCGGGCCGTTCACGGCGTCGTACGGCGGGCAGGCGGCCAAGGGGGCCGGCGTCGTCTCGCTCAAGCCCGACAAGAAGTCCGGTCTGCCGAGAACCCTGAGCGTCGACGTCGGCCTGGCCGTGTCGGACGGCACCATCACGTTCGTCGGCACCAACGGCGCAACCCGTATCGCGCCGATACCGGCCAACCTGCGACCGCTGCTGTCGTCGCTCGTTCGCGACTCGCACCCGGTCTACGGGCTGCCGAGGACCTTCACCATCACGTCCCTGGACATCCGGGAGGACGGCATCCACCTGGCGCTGGCCGGACGCAACGTGGAAATGTCCCGGTGAGGGTCCTTCTCACCGGGGCTGCGGGCTTCGTCGGCGGTGCCGTCTGGTCGCAGTTGGAAACGGCCGGCCACGAGGTCGTTGGGCTGGACGCGTTCATCCCTCAGGCCCATCACGACGGGGGACCCGCCCACGCCCGCGACGGCGAGGTCCACCGGGCCGACGTACGCGAGATCGACCAGGTGCGGCCCCTCCTCGACCGCGTCGATGTCGTCTGCCACCAGGCGGCCATGGTGGGTGCCGGGGCCACGCCCGCCGACCTGCCGCTGTATGCAGGCCACAACGACCTGGGCACCGCCGTCCTGCTGGCGGCGATGGCCGAGGCCGGCATCGGCCGGCTGGCCCTGGCCTCGTCGATGGTCGTGTACGGCGAAGGGCGCTATCGGTGTGCGGAGCACGGTGAGCGGCGGGCCACAGCCCGTGGTCTCGAAAACCTGAAGGCGGGTTCCTTCGAGGTGCCCTGCCCCGTATGTGGGGCCGCGATGGGTTGGTCGCTCGTCGATGAGGACGCTCGGTTGGAGCCACGCAGCAGCTATGCCTCGAGCAAGCTGGCCCAGGAGCACTTTGCCCTGGCGTGGGCTCGGCAGCTGCCGGGTTCGGTTGTCGCGTTGCGCTACCACAACGTCTACGGGCCGGGTATGCCGCGAGACACGCCCTACTCGGGAGTCGCGGCCATGTTCCGTTCGGCACTGGAGTCGGGCCAGGCCCCGACGGTGTACGAGGACGGGGGCCAGATGCGCGACTTCGTGCACGTCGATGACGTCGGCCGGGCGAATGTTCGCGCGATCGAGCGGGTGGCGGCGCTCGCCGGCGACACGTTCGAAGCGTTCAACGTGTGCTCGGGGCAGCCGGTGCGGATCGCCGAGGTGGCCGAGCTGGTGGCCGCCGGCAGCGGGCGTGGTGACCTGACGCCGCAGGTCACCGGCCAGTTCCGGTCCGGCGACGTACGCCACATCGTGGCCAGCCCGCACCGCGCCCGCGAGGTGCTCGGCTTCACTGCACAGACCACGCCGTACGACGGACTGCCCGCCTTCGCCACGGCCCCGCTTCGGGACGGCTGAGCTACCAGTCGGGGTGCAGGAAGTGCTGGGCCAGCAGTGCGACGATGACCTGGAGGACGAGGCCGACCCGCCGCCACGGAGGTGGCAGCAGTGCCGTCCCGAGCAGCAGCCAGGGGACGAAGGGCAGCCAGATCCGCTCGACCTCACCGCGGCTCGCCCCTGAAACGTCGGCGCCGAGCACCATGACCACCCCGGCGAGCGACAGCAGTGCGACCACGCGGGTCGATGCCAGCGCACCCGACCGGGACACCAACACCTCCCGCCAGGACGACCAGCGGCGGGCGACCACCATGGCGAGACCGGCGTACATGACCGGGCCGGCGCTCCAGGCCAGCGCGGCGAGGTTGCCCCAGAGGTAGTACTGCTGCGGTCGAGCTGCGGCGACCCCTCGGAACTGACGCACGTGCAGCGCAGGCAGGCCGTCCCACCAGGCGAAACCGGCGGCGTAGAAGGCGAGCATGACTGCGAGGCCCGCACCGGCCACCCAGGGGGTCAGCGACCAGCGGCGGGTGATGAGCAGCACCGCCAGGGCCAGGAAGGCAAGCAACGCGAGGCCGTACGACATCAGCACGCAGTAGCCGAGCAGCAGCCCGGCCAGCACAGCCCACGACGCGGTCGCCCAGCGCGTCGACCGGGTGGCGGCGACGGCGAGGCAACACGCGCCCCAGGCCGCCACTGTCCCGAACACCGCGTCGGCCGAGACCGCCATCCAGATCGCGGCCGGGCCGAGCACGAGGAACGGGGCCGCCCGTCGGGCCACCTCCTCGTGGCCGAGGACCCGTAGGGTCTGCAGCACAGCGACCGCGGTGGTCGCCGAGACGATGATGACGGCCCAGCCGGCGGCGAGACCGCTGGTCAGACCGAGTGCTACCAGGGCGATGAAGAACAGCACCGCGCCCGGCGGATGGCCGGCGATGTGCGTCGGCCAGTGCTGCGGGTTGTCGGCGTCGATCCGGGCGACGTACTCGTGCAGCATCGTCGACAGCGCTGACCAGCTGTGGATCGTGTTCGCGGTACGCAGGTACTCGTACGGGGTGTTCAGGATCACGCCGATGCCGTCGTTGCCGTCGACGAGCGCGAGGCTGGACAGCCACGCCAGCGCGCCGCCGTACGTGCCGAGGAGCAGCAGCCGCCACGAGGCGGTCTGCGCGAACCTGGCGGCGTAGACGACGCCCAGCACGGCGATCAGCACAGCCGGGATGGTCCCCGGCCCGATCCGCGGGTCCCAGTAGGCGTGCAGTGGCGGCCACGACCGCATGTGGACGTCCCAGTTCCACGCCGCAGGGATCAGCCAGGCCAGGAACATCAGCAGCGCGGCCAGGGCCACGCCGGCGATCGCCGGGCCGCGAAGCAGTGCGCGCCCGTCCGACCGGGTCGGATGGCTCACGTGCGAACGCGCGGGACCGCTGCGCTCATCGGGCCGCCTGAACGGCCGTATGACGTCGCGACGATCTCGGCCAGCACCGACAGCGCGATCTCGCCCGGCGCCTTGCCGCCGATGTCGAGCCCGGCGGGCACCCGCAGCCGGGCGGTCGTCTCGGGCGCGAAGCCCTCGTCGTGGAGCATGGCGAACACGTGCTCCGCGCGTCGGCGGCTGCCCATCATCGCGACGTACGTGCCCGGTCCGCGCAGACCCGCGCGGAGCAGGTCGAGGGCGCCGGGTGCATCGTGGTCGCACACGACGAGGGAGTCATCGGGCAGCAACCCGTTCGTGTCCAGCCAGGCGGTCGGCTCGGGGTGGTCACCGCGATGGTCGAGGACCACGACGGGCCGACCCACCACGGAGGCCAGCGCGACGATCGCCGCAGCAATGCGGTTGTAGGTGACGACGAGGATGCGTCCCTGCTCGACCGGCTCCGGCCGGGTCGGGTCCTCAGAACCTTCGGGGACGGAGGGCTCGACCGGCTGGCTCATGGCGTCGAGCGTACCTACCCAGCGATGCCAGCCTCAGCAGCTTCTTGGCCGGTCACGGCAGACTTGCTCCCGTGAGCTCCTCCGCAGGTCCGCCGTCCGACGACGTCGCGGCCGCTCCGGTGGTCGCCGCCGGGACTGACCTGCCCGCCGTCGCGGTTGCTGCGAGACGGACCCGCTGGGAGATCGTCATCGTGCTCGGTCTCTCGCTGGGTGCGTCTGCGGTGTACGCCGCCATCAGCCTCATCGCGAAGCTCAGCGAGCCCGGAAAGCTCTCGCAGCAGA
Organism: Nocardioidaceae bacterium; assembly: GCA_031365435.1. Lineage (GTDB taxonomy): Bacteria > Actinomycetota > Actinomycetes > Propionibacteriales > Nocardioidaceae > JANLYC01. The sequence goes on along the minus strand of JANLYC010000303.1, from coordinate 297 downwards.
CCGCCATCGTCAACCAGTCCTACACCCCGCGTCCGCTGCTCGACCTGACCTATCAGCTGACCGGCATCCTGTTCGCGCTGGTGCCGGTTGCCCTGGTGGTCTACCTGCTCAGCGAAGGCGGCAGCCTCTTCGCAGCGCTCGGGCCGATCAATGCCGCGAGCGAGACCGGCATGATGCCCGCAGGCATCGCCGACGCGATCGCGCCGTTCGGCATCGCGCTCGACGAAGATCTCGTGTTCGAGCTCGATCCACGCTTCGTGATCCCGGAGTCGCGCGGGATCCGCTTCATCGGTACAC
>JANLYC010000300.1:0-2290 GCA_031365435.1 Nocardioidaceae bacterium | reverse complement strand
CCTGACGGCCGAAGCCCTCGAGGAACTCGCGCGGGTCCCAGTTCTCCCAGCCCAGGCCCTCGATGTACGCCGCGTGGGCAGCCAGCGAGGCGACGCCGGCGTCGAAGGTGTCGGTGGTGTCGACGCCGTGCTTGGCCTGGGGCGAACCGAAAGCCCAGACGGCCCTGACCCCGCCCCACGGGTCTAGACCGCCGTCACCACCCAGCTGCTCGGGGAAGATCCAGCGGTTCCCGGCGTCGCGGGCGGCGTCCAGGACGGCTCGGCCGACGGCGATGTGGTCGGCCTGGTTGAGCATCCCAGGCCCGAAGGTGTCGCGGAAGTTGCCGGTCAGCACGATCTCGGGCCGGTGCCGCCGGATCACCTCGGCCAGCGTGCTCCGCAGCGGCACGCCGTACTCCAGGACGCCGTCGGGCAGTCCGAGGAACTCCACCACGTCCACGCCCACGATCCGGCCGGACTCGACCTGTTCGGCCTCGCGGACGCCGCGGCACTCGTCCGGGTGCAGGCCGTCGATGCCTGCCTCGCCGCTGGTGACCATGACGTAGGCGATGTCCTTGCCCTGGCCCGTCCAGCGGGCGACCGCGGCGGCGGCCCCGAACTCCATGTCGTCGGGGTGGGCGACGATCGCGATCGCGGTGGACCAGTCCTCGGGCAGCGGCGTGAGCGGCTCTCTCTCCATGGGGAGAGCATGACCGTAATTCGCCTGGCCCGTCACCTGCCCGTCGGGAAGGGTGCTCCCATGGCTCCTACTCCGCAGGTCCTCCAGGTCGATCCCGCCGACGATCGGCGGCTCCGGGAGTTCTGGGAGACCGAGCAGGCCGCGGTCCGGCCCGATCGCGAGCACGCCCTGTTGCGCAGCTGGGATCGACTGCGCTCGATGATGCAGCACCCCAACGAGTGGACCGCCCGGACCCTCCTCGTGGCTCGCGACGACGACGTCGTCGTGGCGGTCGCCGATCTGGCCTGGGCGCTGCGCGACAACCTGCATCTGGCCGACCTGGACATCAGCGTGCTTCCGGGCCGTCGTCGGGAGGGCCTGGGCCGCCTGCTGTACGACGAGGCGATGCGGCGCTGCGTCGCTGCGGGCCGGACCAGCGTCTGCGGCGAGGTCTACGTGCCCGCGGGCAGCGCGGGGCCAGATGCGGACGCGGATGGAGAGAGACGTGCCGATCGGTGAGATCGACTACCAACCGGTGGTCGTCGACGAGACCCGGCTGCGCGCGCAGGAGGAGCGGACGCTGCGGTCGTTCGACCCGGTCACGGCCGTGGCTCGGCGCCGTTCCGACGCCGTCTTCGCCGGCTACTCCATGGTCTACCTGCCGCATGGTGCCGACTACGCCCTCCAGCTCGACACCCTCGTCATGCCCGAGCACCGCGGTCACCGGCTCGGCACGCTGCTCAAGCTGGCCACGCTCGATCTCGTCCAGGCCGACCACCCCGAGCGCACCGCCATCCACACCGACACGGCGGTCGAGAACCACGCGATGCAGGCCACCAACCGCGACTTCGGTTACCGCGCGGTCGAGCGGCTGCACGAGATGCAACGCAAGGCCGACTGACCTCGGCACGTGGTGGCTGCTCTCTCTCACCGAGCAGCCACCGCCGTGACGGCGCGCTTACTGCGACGGCTGGGGCGCGTCGATATTGCAGTCGACCTTGGGGTTGGCGCCGACGTAGTTGAGCGGGCCGGCCACGATCGTGAGCGCCGTGTCGCCGACGTCCTTGCAGCTCACGTCACGGTCGTTGCCGAAGTAGCCGCGCTGGGCGGCAGCCACGACACCGATCAGCAGCCAGACGACGATAACGATCCCGAGCAGTCTTCCCATGGTTTCCTCCAGGTGCTGGAGACCTCGCGGTCGAGCTCTCGTCGGCGAGCCTGACACCTCCCGGCTCGCCGCGGACCACCCCTGGGTGCGTAGTGCCGGACGCAGAGGTCGACTTCCGAGGCCGCGGCTGCCACTCTTGCGCCACGCCCGCTCGATGCCTGGAGGAGACCACCGATGAACCAGAAGGCCCCGCTCGTGGTGCGCATCCTCGTCGGGCTGGTGATGCTTGCGGCCTTGGCTGCCGGCGTCTACCTGCTCTGGCTGGCGATGAGCGACATCGTCGCCTGAAGATCGTCGGCGCTCAGGCGAGGGCGAGGAAGAGCTTCTCCATCTTCTTCACGTCGACTCCGTCGAGCCCGTCCCCGTCCTCGAGGCAGTGCTGCAGGCCGGTGGCTACGATCGCGTAGCCGCTCCGGCTGATGGCCTTGCTGACCGCGGCCAGCTGGGTGAGCACCGACTCGCAG
>JANLYC010000297.1:0-3510 GCA_031365435.1 Nocardioidaceae bacterium | reverse complement strand
CGATCGCGACGTATCCGGTGGCTTCGTCGTGCTCGCGGACGGGTGTCTCCGGCGCGTCCCAGGGCCAGGTCGGCGGCAGCGGGTTGACCGGTCGAAGGTGCGGTGGTGACTCGGCTGTGGCCACGACAGGGGCCGCGGTGGGCACCGCCATGTCTGTCACCTGACCTTTGTCGCGCGACCGTGGACTCGGCATCACCGATGAACGTAGCCCGCCCCTCCGACAGCGACAACCGCCGAAAGGTTAAGGGGTGGTGACGTCTTTGCGGTTCGGCCTCCTCGGGAGGCCCGTCAGGACAGTCCGTTTCGTGGTGCTCGGGATCACATCGTCAGCGTTTGGAGCAACGCGGTCCCAGCTCTAGAATGTAAGAGGCAGTTAAGCATTGATGTCTCTTACTCAGATCGGACGTCGGAGACTTGCGAGGCTCCACACCAGCCGGCTCCGCCGGCAGACGGTCCACACCAGCCGGCTCCGCCGGCAGAATTCGGAGGAAGTCATGCTCACGGCACCGGACGTCGCGCGCGAGGTCAGCGTGTCCAGGCGAGCCGAGGCGCGGGAGTCAGAACTGATTTCCGCCGCCCGCCTCGCTCGTCGCCAGCGTCGCCTCGAGCGGCGCATCGAACGACTGAACGGGTACCTGGCGGGCCACCGCTGATCCCAGATCCACGACCGCGATCCGGCCGCCTCTTCGCAGCGACGATGAGGCGGCCGGTCTGTGTCCCGGAGCGCACGTAGCGATCTACATGTGCTGGAGCGGCTGGCCGTTCTCAGCGTCCCTGGTGGGCGACGGCTTCGATGGCCGCGGCCGCTGCTTGCGGGTCGAGGTATTCACCACCTGGGGTCGTGGGGCGCATGGCAGCGTCCAGCTCGTAGAGCAGGGGGATGCCCGTGGGGATGTTGAGTCCGACGACGGCCTCGTCGCTCATCCCGTCGAGGTGTTTGACCAGAGCTCGCAAAGAGTTCCCGTGGGCTGCCACCATCACGGTCTGGCCGGTCAGCAGGTCGGGCACGATCGCGTCGTACCAGTAGGGCAGCATCCGGTCGACCACGTCGGCGAGGCACTCGGTGCGTGGACGGATCTCATCGGGTAGGGCGGCATAGCGAGGATCGGCGGCCTGGCTGAACTCGTCGTCGTCGGCGATGTTCGGCGGCGGCGTGTCGTAGGAGCGGCGCCACAGCATGAACTGCTGCTCGCCGTACTCCTCGAGGGTGGCCTTCTTGTCCTTGCCCTGAAGGGCGCCGTAGTGGCGTTCGTTGAGACGCCACGACCGTCGTACGGGGATCCAGTGCCGATCGATCGCGTCCAGGCACAGCTGTGCCGTCTGGATCGCGCGGCGTAGGACCGAGGTGTGCAGCACGTCCGGGTGCACGCCGCGGCCCGTCAGCAGTGAGCCGGCCCGGACGGCCTCGTCGCTGCCCTTGGCGCTCAGCGCCACGTCCACCCAGCCGGTGAACAGGTTCTTGGCGTTCCACTCGCTCTCGCCGTGGCGGACGAGCAGCAGCCGGTACGTCGATTCGGTCATGACGACGACCCTAGCGCCGGTCGTCATACCCGGGTGGCGCGCTCCCAGCGGGGCCGGATGCGGTCAGCAGTGATCCGCCCCCCGGGGCAGTTCCCGAACCGAGAGGGCCGCTCGAACCGGGGAGTCTGCGAGGCAGATCCCATCTCCCCAAGCCACGTTTGCCTTGTTCACAAGCCACCCGGCTTGTTCACAAGGCAAACGCGGACGGCCAGCAGGGGTGGCGGGGTCAGAGGGTGACGGGGTGCTGTCCGGTCACCAGGAAGACGATCCGGCGTGCCATCGACACCGCATGGTCTCCGATGCGCTCGTAGTAGCGGCCGATCAACGCCATGTCCACGGCGGGCTCGACACCGGCATCCCAGTCGTCGCTGAGCAAGATGCGGAACATCGAGCGCCTTAGTCGATCCATCTCGTCGTCGGCCTCCTCGAGCTCCTGCGCCGCGTGGACGTCGCGGGTCGAGACGATGTTCGCAGCCGACGCGATCATCTCGTCGGCGGTCTTGGCCATCTCCGCGATGACCGTCTCGAGCTCCGGGGGGACGGCCTTGGTCGGGTAGCGCAACCGCGCCACCTTCGCCACGTGGACCGACAGGTCCCCCATCCGTTCGAGGTCGGCGACCATCCGCAGGGAGGCCACCAGCGTACGGAGGTCACCCGCGACGGGTGCCTGCCTGGCCAGGATCTCGAAGCTGTCGTTCTCGATCCGTTCGCGAGCCTCGTCGATCGCGAGGTCGCCACTGATGACGAGCTCCGCAGCGGTCACGTCGGCGTTGAGGAGGGCGTCGGTGGCCTGGGAGAGCGCGGCACGCACCCCACCGGTCATCTCGACGAGCTCGTTGAGGACGTTGTCGAGCTGCTGCTGATACTGGACTCGCATGGGACCAAACCTAGACCGTTCGGGTAACGGACATGTGGAGCGACGTGAACGGAGCATGAACGCTCGCGTAAGGAACGGTCATTTCGCCCTGCAGGATTCACGTCCCGGGTGCTGCTCGTGCGTACCATCAGACGCATGGACTCGTCGGCGGCCGCAGTGCTGGGTGGTGCGATCGGGGCGTTGTTCGGCGCCGCGGCGGTCCTCGCCTTTCGGATCAGCGAGCGTGACCAGGGCAGGATCCCCGTCCAGGCGAGCCCCGAACCGGTTCTCGTCCCACCAGGGGTTGCAGCGGTCCTCGCGGTGCTTCGCGCATCCGCACTGGTCGTCGACACCGACGACCAGGTCCTCAAGGCGACTGCTCCTGCCCACGCGATGGGGCTGGTGAAGGGGTCGCGCGTCGCCGTGGCCGAGCTCCTCGAGCTCGTCCGGCAGGTACGCCGCGATGGTCAGATCCGCGAGGACGAGCTGACCCTTCGTCGCGGCCGGATGGTCTCCCGACAGGTGGCCGCGCGGGTCGCCCCGCTGGGCAGCAAGCTCGTGCTCGACCTCGTCGAGGACCGCACCCGCGAGCGCCGGGTCGAGGCCATCCGCCGCGACTTCGCCGCCAACGTGAGCCACGAGCTCAAGACGCCGGTAGGGGCGCTCAACCTGCTTGCCGAGGCAGTGGGCGAGGCCGCCGACGACCCCGAGGCGGTCCTGCGGTTCTCGGCCCGCATGCGCACCGAGAGCGACCGGCTCACCCGCCTCGTGCAGCAGATCATCGAACTCTCGCGGCTACAGGCCGACGACCCGCTCGACGAGCCTCAGCCGGTCTCCGTCGACGCGTTGGCCGAACGCGCGATCGACCGGGTCAGCGTCGACGCGCTCGACAAGCACGTCGACATCGCGTTCGCCGGAGAACACGGCTTCCAGGTCCTCGGCAACGGCGAGCAGCTCCTGGTCGCCCTCGGAAACCTGGTGGAGAACGCCGTCGCCTACAGCCCCACGCATTCGAAGGTCACTGTGAGCGCGCGTGCCAACGAGTCGATGGTGGACATCGTCGTGACCGATCAGGGCGTCGGCATCCCGGCTGACGAGCTCGACCGCATCTTCGAACGCTTCTACCGCGTCGA
>JANLYC010000409.1:0-7484 GCA_031365435.1 Nocardioidaceae bacterium | reverse complement strand
GGGAACTCGATGACCTGCGACACCAGGTCGTCACTCCCGCGGACCTTTCCGGCGAAGGCGTCCTCCGTCCACACTTCCAGCACCGACCCGGGCTGCACGCGTCGTACGGGATCCACCCCGCCGAACGTCCAAGCCAGTTCGTCGACTCTCGGTCGGTAGGTCACGATGTCCATCGCGTCTACTCCTCGACGAAAATGCGCTTGGTCTCCAGAATCCGTGCCGGCTGCCTACGGAGCAGCACGACCAGGTACACGAGGCCGATCGCCATCCAGATCCCGGCAGCCGGGCCCGCGTAGGCAAGTGGTTTCGGGAGCGAGGAGATGAAGCTGAAAGCAGGGATGCCTGCACCCGCGAAGAACGCCGGGATGAACGCCAGTGCGCCGAGGACGGGCACGACCCCGTGGAGCAGCCAGCTGAACTCGTCGCGACGGAAGCGCCAGAAGTACATCAAGCAGGCGATGTTGAGCAGCACATACATCGGCGCGAAGATGTCGACCAGGATCGTGGCCGTCAAGACGAACGCCGTGTAGGGGTCGTACTGGAACCCGAGCCACATGCTGACGCCGACGCTCACGACGAGCTGGGTGAAGAGCGCCAGCATCGGCGAACCACGAGTCAGTTCGCCGAACGGTGCCGGCAGCAAGCGGATACGTCCCATCGAGAACATCGTGCGCGTCGAGGAGTTGTTGGCGGCATTCTGGTTCGCAATCACGGAGTTGACGAGCGCGATGAAGACCAGCACGAAACCGGCGGTGCCCCACGCCTGGCGGGCCAACAGGTTCTGCCACGGGTTGCCGTCTCCCGCGCTGACGAAGTCGATCATCTTCCCGGGCCCGAACGAGACGCTGCTCGCATAGGTGTTAAGGATGTAGAACAGACCGATTCCGAGGCAGGACAACATAATCGCCCGATGGATCGTACGACGAGGCTCGTGTGCCTCCTCCGCGATCGGTGCGGCCTCCTCGAACCCGATGAACGCCAAGATGGTGAACACCGAGCCCGCGATGACCCCAGAGAAACCGGGATAGTCGGGGTTGTTGGCGTAGTGCGTGCTGAAGACCCTGAGGGTGTTGTCTCCGCCCGCCTGGATGATCAGCGTGATGGACAGGGCAACGAAAACGAGGATCTCGAAGGCCCCGAGCAGCACCCCGGCTTCCGTCGACGCCTTGATACCGCGGTAGCCGAGGAAGAACACGATGAACGAGACGAGCAGGGTCCAGATCCACCACAGGTCGGTCGACCAGCCCCACTCAGCGTTGAGCGTGTTGCCGACGATGAAACCCATCTGCAGCGCCAGGAACGGGCCGCCGACGATGATTCCGAGCAGGAACCCCCAGGCAACGAGAAACCCGACCGCCGGGTGGATCCCGTTGCTCACATAGGTGTAGAACGAGCCGGCCGACGGCATGTGCCGTGACAGCTGCCCGATCGAATGAGCAGCGAACAGCGAAGCGACGAGGGCGAAGATTACCGCGAGGGGCGCTCCACCCCCGCTGAACGCAATGCCGGCGGGGATCGAGAGCGCGGTCGCGATCGCGGGCGCCATGAAGGTGATGGACTGGAAGAGGACTCCGCCGAATCCGACAGCATCCCCTCGCAAAGCCCTTGTGTCGGGTCCGCTTGCACCGTCAGTCATGGATCCTCCTCCAGACTCGATCCGAAGAAAACCGCCGCCCGACTCTAGCGCCGTCGGGCCGTTGGAGTCGACGGCAGCGGACCCGAGTCGTCAGGAGGAGGCAGCGCGGCGCCACGTCACAACGCCGGTCCAGATCATCCACAACCACATCAAGGGCACTCCGATCTGGAGGGCTCCCTGAACGTCAGCGAAGCGGGGTGCGCTGAACGCGAGCCCTTCCAGGAGCATCAGCGTTCCGGCGAACAGACCGATGCCGCTGAGAGCCCGGGAGAACATCCCCGAGCGCAGCATGGCCCAGCTGATCGACACGACAGCCAGCCCCGTCGGACCCCACAGCATCGACTCGACCGAGGACGCCGAAGCGTCGATGGCTGTCACCACATCTGCCTTCGCACCGTGGTCTGCCAGGATGGCCGCCCCCATCACCAGGGCATATGCGGCCACCTCGAACACGACGCCGACGGTCATGGCCAGGACCCCGAGGTCTGCAACCGGATCCTGGTGCCCCGAACGCGCGAGAGCGTGTCGTACTGCGACTGCGAACAGGACGCGTCCAAGCAGCACAACGCTGAACCATCCAGCCGCCCAGGCGAACGCATCACTGTGGCCCACATAGGCCTGTAGTACCGAGGTCGGGTTGGTCCCCGGCTTGAAGAGCACGCTGATCCCTCCGGCTCCGATGATCGCGACCCACTCGCAGAAGTAGCTGACTGCGCCAAGCAGGACGAGCCGGTTGCCGGCCAGCGCGCTGCTACTACGCTGCGTGCGATCATCCGTCGACGTCGCGGTTCCTTTGAACATCACGATCTCCTCTTCTCTTGCCGGGAATTGCAACGTATGGCGACGCGGAGCACCTGGGCGACGGCTGAAGGGAGGGATCGACACCGCCTCGAGGATGAACCTGGGTAGCCGTGAGATGGATGTGGGCCGCTGCTTGGACCACTAGCGTGCTTCTCATGAGCCGGAGGAACCGGTCGAGTCTGGTGTCGTACGTGCCGACGTCGCGCAAGGACGCACTCGTGGCGCTGATCGGACTTGTCCTCTGCGTCGTCGCCGTGTCCAGCAACGGGAGTGCCATCGCGACTCGCGTCGCGGGGCCCACCTGGTTGTTGGGGGTCTATGCAGTCCTGATGGGGGTGCCCCTGGCCTGGCGGCGACACTCACCCCTTGCCGCCTATGCCGTCGTCATGGCGGCCATCATCTTGCAGGCAGTCGTCACCGGCGATTCCCCCGAGGGGCTGCACCTGATGTACTGCGGCGGAGCGAGCACCTACGCGGTCGCGGCCTACAGCTCGCTCCGTCGAGCCGTGATCGGGCTCGTCATCGGGATGTTCGGGTACGCCGTCTATGCCCTCAACAACCACGACATTCGTACCGGGTTGGCCAGCGAGGAGTGGGCTGGATCGTTCTTCGCGGTTGCCTTGCTGACTGTCTGGCTGGTGGGCGTCTTCGTTCGTTACCACCGTCGCGAGAAGATCTCCGAACAACGCGCGCGCAAGCTCGAGCGGCAGGCACGCGAGGCGGTCTCCCAAGAACGCGCACGACTCGCTCGCGAACTGCATGACGTCGTCACCCACAACCTGAGCGTGATGGTCGTCCAGGCCGCGGGTGCCCGAGCTTCGGGCGACGGCAACGAGGCGACGCTGGAGAAGATCGAGAACAGCGGGCGCGAGTCTCTCGTCGAGATGCGAAGACTCCTCGGCGTCCTCAGACGCGATGACGACGCGGCGACCCTGGCGCCTCAACCGGGGATCGGCCAGCTTGAAGCGCTGACCGATCATGTCCGTGCCGCTGGTGTCAGGGTGGAGCTGACCATCTCGGGTGACACCGGAGACTTGCCGCAGGCCCTGGACCTGTCGGTCTACCGCATCGTGCAGGAGGCTCTGACCAACGTGCTCAGGCACGCCGGTCCCGCAACCGCCTCGGTCTTCGTCGACATCGGCACCGAGTCGGTCACCGTGGACGTCTCCGACGACGGCCATCAGGTCCCCACTGCATCCGAGGTCGGCCACGGCCTGATCGGGATGCGTGAGCGAGTGTTGTTGTTCGGCGGACAGGTCACCGCCGGACCGGGCGCTGCCGGCGGTTTCGTCATCCATGCAGAGCTGCCTCGCGTCGAGCGTCCCTCATGATCGAGGTCCTCCTCGCCGACGATCAGGATCTGGTTCGCGAGGGCCTGCGGATGATGCTCGACGCCGAGCCCGACATCCAGGTCGTCGCTGAGGCCGGCAACGGCCGGCAAGTGCTCCGAGCGATCCGCGAACGTGCCGTCGACGTCGTGCTGATGGACATCCGGATGCCCGAGATCGACGGCATCGAGGCAACGACCAAGCTGATCCAGGCCGGCTTCCGGGCGCGGGTGCTCATCCTGACGACGTTCGACCTCGACGAGTACGTCTACCGGGCGATGAAGGCAGGAGCCAGCGGCTTTCTCCTCAAGGACGCAACGCGCGAACAGCTCGCCGTTGCCGTCCGCACGGTGGCGGCCGGAGAAGCGCTTCTCGCCCCCACGATCACCCGTCGGCTGATCGAGGACTTCTGCCGACGGCCACTGGCGGTGGCTCAAGCAGAGATAGCGCGCCTCAGCCCACGCGAGCGCGACGTGCTCCTGGCGGTCGCAGGCGGTCTCTCCAACGCTGAGATCGCCGGGACACTCTTCCTGAGTGAGGCCACGGTGAAGAGTCACGTCGCGCGCATCCTCGCCAAGCTCGATCTCCGCGATCGCGTGCAGATGGTGGTCTTCGCCTACGAAACGGGCCTGGTGACTCCAGGAACGGGCAACTTCCCGGCGTGACCTGGTGCGCCGTGCCCGAAGCACCCACTTTGAGTCCTCTCGATCCCGGCTGATCGCAACCTCGCGGGGACTAGTCTGGCGCTCGTGACCTGCGGAAACTGCGGCAAGGAGAACAAAGCGACAGCCAAGTTCTGCGCCGAGTGCGGCAGCCTGCTGGCGCGCGCCTGCCCCAACTGCGCAGCGCCGGTTCGGTCCGACCAACGCTTCTGCGACGAGTGTGGCTTCGCGTTGGGCGCACCGGCGACCTCGGCGTCGCCACCCGAGCGGTCGAGCGGCGACGTGAGCTCGTCCGTCGTGGAAGCGCCAGGCCAGTCGGCGGAGCGACGTGTCTGCTCCGTGTTGTTCTGCGATCTGGTGGGTTTCACACCGCTCAGTGAGGCGCGCGATCCCGAAGAGGTTCGCGAGCTGCTCTCCCGTTACTTCGACGTGGCGCGCACTGTGATCGTGCGGTACGGCGGTGTCGTCGAGAAGTTCATCGGCGATGCCGTGATGGCCGTCTGGGGCACGCCGACCGCCACCGAGCAGGACGGTGAGCGAGCGGTTCGGGCCGCACTGGATCTCATCGACGCCGTCGACCAGCTCGGTCGCGAAACCGGCGTGGCCGGCCTGGCAGCACGCGCCGGCGTGGTCACGGGTCCGGTTGCTGTCAACGTCGGCGCCACCGGTGAAGGAATGGTGGCCGGGGATGCGGTCAACACCGCCGCTCGGGTGCAGGCCACCGCCGAGCCCGGATCGGTCCTGGTCGACGAAGGCACCTGGCGCGTCGCCCAGGCTGCGGTCGGATTCACCCCGGCCGGTGAGCATCTGCTGAAGGGCAAGGCCGAGCCGGTGCCGTTGTGGCGTGCCGAACGGGTGCTGTCGGGAGTCGGCGGCGTGCAGCGGATCGACGGCCTCGAGGCGGCCTTCGTCGGCCGCGACTCAGAGCTCCGCCTGGTCAAGGAGTTGTTCCACGCCTGCGACCAGCGCCGCTCACCCCGGCTCGTCAGCGTGACCGGGGCGGCCGGCGTCGGCAAGTCCCGACTGGGGTGGGAGTTCGAGAAGTACCTCGACGGCCTGGCCGCAACGGTGTGGTGGCACCGCGGCAGATGCCTGTCGTACGGCGACGGGGTGGCCTTCTGGGGGCTGGCCGAGATGGTCCGTCAGAGGTTCCAGATCGCCGAGGAGGACTCCACGTCGGTCGCTGCCGAAAAGCTGTCAAGTGGCCTCGAACAATGGCTGCCGGATGCGGCCGAGCGAGAGTATGTGCGACCGCGGCTCGCCCAGCTGCTCGGCGTCGACTTGATCAGTGACGGCGCGCAGCAGCTCGGGCGCGAGGAGCTGTTCGCCGGCTGGCGGCTGTTCTTCGAGCGACTGGCCGAGGCCGCACCGGTGGTGATGGTGCTCGAGGACCTGCAGCATGCCGATGCCGGGCTGCTGGACTTCTTGGAGCACCTGCTCGACTGGATCCGGGACGTGCCTGTCTTCGTGCTCACGCTGGCCCGCCCGGAGCTGGAGGTCAAACGGCCCGGCTGGGGGACCGGGCGACGCAACAGCACCGCGCTGACGCTGGATCCGCTCGATGACACCGCTATGCATCTCTTGCTGGAGGGACTCGTGCCCGGGATGCCGGAGCTGGCTCAGGTCGCGATCGCCGACCGCGCGGAGGGCATCCCGTTGTACGCCGTCGAGACCGTCCGCATGCTCATCGACCGCGACGTCGTCCAACCCGTCGACGGGGTGTACCGACTTGTCGGGGACGTCGGCGAGCTGTCGGTTCCTGCCACGTTGCAGTCGCTGTTGGCCGCCCGTCTCGACTCGCTCGACACCGACGCCCGCGCGCTCGTTGCGGATGCGGCGGTGCTGGGTGGGAGCTTCCCGGTCGAGGCGCTGGTCGCCGTCGCGGCGCGCCCGGAGTCAGATGTTCGCCGGCTCCTGGCCGAGCTGGTACGCCGGGAGGTGTTGGGCGTGCGCGCCGATCCGTTGTCACCCGAGCGCGGGCAGTACGGCTTCGTCCAGACCATGTTCAGGCAGGTCGCCTACGACACGCTGTCGCGGCGCGAGCGCAAGGCCCGCCACCTCGCCGTCGCTGCGCACCTGCGGTCCACGTTCGCCGATGAAGGTGAAGAGATGGCGGAGGTCATCGCCGCCCACCTCAGCGACGCGCTGGTCGCCGTACCGGACGACGCGGATGTGCCCGAGCTGACGAACCAGGCGGTCGCCATGCTCACCCGTGCCGGCGAACGAGCCCTTCGCACAGGTGCTCTCGCCGCCGGCGCGAGGTCCTTCTCTGCAGCGGCCGAGCTCCTCGAGGAAGGCACGATCGAAGCGGAAGTCGCTGCCGCGGAGCTCCACGAGCGCGCCGGCGCAGCGATCGGCGCGGCCGGTGATCTCGCTGCCGCGATCGAGCACTTCAGACAGGCAGCAGCCACCTACGAACGGCAGGGGCTGCCTCGCGATGCAGCCCGCAGCAATACGTCGGTCGCCTCCACGCTCCGCCGGCTGGGTCACCTGGAGGAAGCGCGCTCGCTCGTCACGGACGCTCTTTCGGTGTTGGAGGTCGACCCCGACCGCGACTTCGTAGTTGCGTTGCAGGAGCTGGCCTCGGTCGAGGCCTTCAGTGGCAACGCCCTGCTGTCGGACCAAGTCTCAGCCAGGGCGCTCGCAGAGGCACAGGCGATGGACCTGTCCGAGGCAGGCCTGGCCGAGCTGTTCGTGACTCGGGGCATCGCCCATGGCCTGGCCAGCCGGCACATGCAGGCAGCCGCGAACTTCCGGGAAGGGATCCGACTCGGTGAGGCGGCGCACGACAGCTTCGTCACCGCCCGTGGCCTCCTCAACCTCGGCGACTCCCTGGCCAGCGTCGACCCACAGGCAGCGATCGAGGCGACCAGAAGTGCGATGACCATCTGCCGGCGCATCGGTGACCGTTATCTCCTGACGGCTCTCGCGTCGAACCTCGTCATGGACCTGCTCATGACGGGCGACTGGGATGAGGGCCGCCGGGTCTGCGACCAGGCTCATGACGACGGCCTCGACTACGATCCCGCGGCAGCGTGGAGCGAGGGCCTCCTCGCG
>JANLYC010000251.1:0-3853 GCA_031365435.1 Nocardioidaceae bacterium | reverse complement strand
GGTCTCAGAGTCCGGCGCGGCCCGGCCAGGCAGCAACATCGCAGAAGGGCGCAGCAGCCGGGTCACGCACCCCGTCGGCGCCCCGACCCCCGATGCCGAACACCCCTGCTGGACGAGCCGGGGCGACCGACACGAGCGCCGCGCGAGGCACGGAGCCCACGAAGCAGGCGGACCAGACCGCCACCGGCACCTCCGCGACCACACAGCCCGAGTCACCGTCGTCAGCGGCCAGGACCGAGTCTCCGGCTCGTGCGACGCGCGGCCGTTCGGGGATAGCCGCCCGCATCGCTGCCGAGGTTGCCCCCGCAACCGCCGAGCCCAAGGTCAAGGGTCCGACCGGCGGGGCAGGTGCAGAGTCGTCCACGCCTTCGTCCACGCCGCCGTCCACGCCTTCGTCCGCGCCGCCGTCCACGACGCCTTCCGCCACGTCTGCATCCGTCTCCTCCGACAGTGCCGGCGGCAACCCGCAGAGCAAGGCCAGCTAGCGCCGGCCCGCAGTCGGCTTTGCCCCTCGGGCCGTCCGGCTGAGGCGCCCCCGGGTTGGCGGACGGATGCGTGTGTCGTGCGTCGGTAGAGAGGCCGACCTGCCGCTCGTATGACAAGGTGTGAGCCATGTCAGACCGCGACGCGGACGCTGCAGCCCGTCGAGCAGCCGACCAGGCGGAGGACGCGCGTGATGAGGCCGTCGAAGCCAGAGACGAAGCCGTTGATGCCCGTGACGAGGCAGTCGAGGCAACCGACGGGACGGACGCCAGGAGCGGCCGGCAAGCTCAATCGGAGTCCCAGGCGCTGCCGTCGGAGCTGTTGATCCACCCCGACGACGAGCCCGAGCCCGGCGAGCCCAACCCGTTCGGCGTCCCCGGTCCTCCCGTGTCGAAGCACTCGCCCTTCTACATCGGCTTTTTCGGCGGCCTCGGTGTCCTGTTCGCGATCTTCCTCGGACTGGCGTTCCGCCACGTCGAGTCGGTCCTCGTGCTGGTGCTGGTCTCCGCCTTCCTGGCGGTCGGGCTCAACCCGCTCGTCGAGCTCCTCATGCACCGCGGTGTCCGTCGCCGGTGGGCTGTCCTGGTCGTCAGTCTGGGTGTGCTGAGCCTGCTGACGCTCTTCGCGGTGGCGTTGGTGCCGGTGTTGCGCGACCAAATCACCGCGCTGATCACCAGCGCCCCCGACTGGCTAGACAAGCTGCAGAAGAACCGCACGATCGAGGACCTCGACAAGAAGTACGACGTCATCGACAAGGCGAAGGCCAAGCTGCAGGACCCGAAGCTCGCTCAACAGGTGTTCGGAAGCATCTTCACCGTCGGGCTCGCTGTGCTGAATGCGCTTCTCAACGCGTTCCTGATCTTCGTGCTCACCCTGTACTTCCTGTCGGCGCTGCCGCAGATCAAGCGCGCGTGCTACTCGCTGGCGCCTGCGTCGAGGCGGGACCGGGTGACCTCGCTGGGCGACGAGATCCTCAGGCGGGTGGGTGGCTACGTGGCCGGCGCCTTCGTGGTCGCGCTCTGTGCCGGCATCTCGTCGTTCGTGTTCCTGGAGTTTGCCGGCCTCGGTCAGTACGCCGTGGCGTTGGCCCTCGTCGTGGCGATCCTGGACTTCATCCCGCTCATCGGTGCCACCATCGGCGCTGTGATCGTCTCGGCGATCGGTTTCGCCACCTCACCGGGTGTCGGCATCGCCTGCGTCATCTTCTACATCGTCTATCAACAGCTCGAGAACTACGTGATCTATCCGCGCGTGATGCGTTCCTCCGTGAACGTGCCGGGCGTGATCACGGTCATCGCCGTCCTGATCGGCGGCTCGCTGCTCGGCGTGGTGGGCGCCCTGCTGGCGATTCCCACCGCTGCCGCCGCCCTGCTCCTCGTCCGCGAGATCGTCATTCCCCGCCAGGACCGCTCCTAGCCCTCCCTGGCCGCCCGTTTGCCTAGTTCACAAGCCAGCCGGCTTGTTCACAAGGCAAACGTGCCACTGCCACAGGGTGCTTGCCTCGCCGACCTGCCGTACGCCGCCTGGACCGGGTCAGCCGGTCGGCCTACCGCTCAGGAGCCGACGATGCGCGGCGCCTCGTGCTCCATGGGGCCGTCCCACGTGTCAGGCAGCGGTATGGCCGCTGGGTTCAGCCGTGCCACGATCAGGTCGAGCAACTCGTCGGCCTGGCCGACCCACAGGTGCTTGCCGCCCTCGACGCCGATCACCTCGGCCTGCCGGATCGCCGCGAATCGCTCCCGCGCCGCCGCCGGCCGCAGGTAGTCGTCGAACTCCGGCACGATCGCCACCACCGGCTTGCCCGACCGGTCCCAGACCGCCAGATGCTCGGGACGGCTGGACCTCAGCGGCGGCGACAGCAGGATCAGACCCTCCACACCCGGGTCGCAGGCATACATGAGACCGAGGTCGGTGCCGAACGACCAGCCGACCACCCAGACGTGGGGCAGCTCGGCGAACTCGACGTACTCGATCGCCGCCGCCACGTCGTACCGCTCCGTCAAACCCTCGTCGAAGCTCCCCTGACTGGTCCCCTGGGCGCTGCTCGTCCCGCGCGTGTTGAAGCGGAGCACCGCAATCTGAGCCAGGGCCGGCAGTCGGTACGACGCCTTGCGGAAGATCTGGCTGTCCATCATGCCCCCGTGCGTCGGCAGCGGATGGAGGCAGACCATGGTCGCGACCGGCTCCCCCTCGAGCGGCAGCGCGAGCTCACCGACCAGCTCGAGACCGTCAGCCGTGTGCAGTGTCAGCGCCTCGCGACGAGCGGGCAGCACGGAGTTCGGACGGATGCGTGCCGGTTCATCCACGTCGTATGCCGCCGACGCCGTCAGTGAGCGGTGTAGTCACGGAAGCCGCGGCCCGTCTTGCGTCCGAGATACCCGGCGGTCACCAGGTGCTCGAGCAGCGGCGCCGGCGCGAACCCGGGCTCCCGGAACTCCAGGAACAGGGTCCGTTCGATAGCGAGTGACACGTCGTTGCCGACCACGTCGAGCAGCTCGAACGGCCCCATCGGCAACGCGCAGCCTTCCTTCATGGCCGTGTCGATGTCGTCGGCCGTGGCGTAGTGCGCCTCCAACATCCGGACGGCGTCGTTGAGGTAGGGAAACAGCAGCGCATTGACGATGAACCCCGCCCGGTCGCCGCAGGACACCGGGTGCTTGCCGATCGAGTAGCAGAGCGCGCGCACCGTCTCGGACACGTCGTCGTCGGTCGCGACCGTCGACACCACCTCGACGAGCTTCATCAGGTGGGCCGGGTTGAAGAAGTGCATGCCAATGACGTTTCGCGGGCGGCCGGTGACTGCCGCGAGCTCGATGACCGGCAGGGACGACGTGGTGGTCGCCAGGATCGCGCCGTCCCGGCAGATCTCGTCGAGGTTCTCGAACAACGCCTTCTTCACGGCCAGGTCCTCGGCGATGGCCTCGACCACGATGTCGACGCCGGCCAGGTCCTCGAGGTTCGTGGAGCCGGTCACGTGTGCCAGAGCCGCGTCGCGGTCACCTTGGTCGAGCTTCCCGCGCTGGACCGCCTTCTCTAGGCTTCGCGTCACACTCGCACGGACATGGTCGACCTTCTGCTGGCTGCGGGTCACGTACGTGACGTCATACCCGGCGCCGGCGAACACCTCGACGATGCCCGTCGCCATCGTCCCGGACCCGACCACGCCGACTCGCCGGATCGGGTGCTGGAAGCTCGGCTGCTCGTCCATGCCGGGAGTGTGCTTGTCGTCGACCACGACAGGGCTGTCAGGCGCTTCGTAGGTATAGAACCCACGACCGGTCTTGCGCCCGAGCAGTCCGGCGGTGGTCATCTGCTTGAGCATCGGGCTCGGCGCGTGGAGGCGGTTGCGGCCCTGCTTGTACATCGTGTC
>JANLYC010000234.1:0-2825 GCA_031365435.1 Nocardioidaceae bacterium | reverse complement strand
CGCCCGCGGTATGCGGCTGCTGTTCGACGAGCCTCGGCGTGGCACCGCGGACAGCCGGTGTTGTAGTTGATCGCCGACGCCATGACGGCGACCAGCGCCTCACCGGGACCGAGCTGGGGGGTTGCGACTTCGTCGAGGTGCAGGCTCTTGCGCGGGTCCTTGTCGGGCGAATCGAGGCCGTCGAACATCTCCGCCTCGCTCCTGCGGACGGTGATCCCTTCGTACGACGGCGGGACCGGCAGTGCGGCGAAGTCGTCCCCGGTCGTGTCACCGGCCAGGATGGCGGCGCGGATGTTCTGCAGCTCCGGGGTACCGGGCGGGTCAGCCATGGCAGGGGCCCTTCGTCGATGACTGGCGGGTCGACAGCCGTCGGCCCCGACGGCTGCATGGTCGGACCCTAGCGAGAGTGGTCGGCGCGCGGTTCCTTCTGTGACCTAAACCATGACAGCCGCGTCACCCGTGGCGGGACCGGTGGGTTCGACCAGCTCGATGAGGACGCCGCCGGCGTCTTTGGGATGGATGAAGTTGATCCGGCTGTCCGCGGTGCCACGCCGAGGCTCGTCGAACAGCAGCCGCATACCGCGGGCGCGGACGGCCACCATGGCGTCCTCGATGCTGGAGACGCGGTACGCGAGCTGCTGGATGCCAGGCCCGGAGCGGTCCAGGAAGGCGGCGATCGCGGAGTCCGGCCGGATCGGCGCGAGTAGCTGCAGACGGACGTCGGAACCGCCGACGGCTACCATCGCCTCCCGGACGCCCTGTTCCTCGTTGACCTCCTCGTGTACCGGCGAGAACCCGAAGGTGTCGCGGTAGAACGCGATGGCCTCGTCGAGGTCGGGCACGGCAATCCCGACATGGTCGATGGCTGTGATGGGAAACGGCGGGAGGTCGGCGGTCATGGGTCCATCGTCGCGGTACGCCGAGGCGACGCTCCAGCGGGTGTGACCTGTCCGACACCGGGCGGGGCCACCGTGGCGTTCCACTCGGCGAATCGGCTGGGTAGTGTTCAGACGAGGTTTCCACCGGAGGAGGACTGATGGCCGGGACTGTCATTGTCGCGGGTGCTCGTACGCCGATCGGGCGGTTGCTGGGCGGGCTGAAGGACCTGGCTGCGACCGATCTCGGCGGCGTCGCCATCAAGGGCGCACTCGAGAAGGCCAACGTCGGGGCAGACCAGATCGACTACGTGATCATGGGTCAGGTCCTGCAGGCGGGCGCCGGTCAGATCCCGGCCCGCCAGGCCGCCGTCAAGGCCGGCATCAGCATGGCGGTGCCCGCGCTCACGATCAACAAGGTCTGTCTGTCGGGCATCAACGCCATCGCCCTTGCCGACCAGCTGATCCGGGCGGGCGAGTGCGAGATCGTGGTCGCCGGAGGCATGGAGTCCATGACCCGGGCCCCGCACCTGATGACGAACTCGCGAGAGGGCTACAAGTACGGCGATGTGACCGTCCGCGACCACATGGCCTACGACGGCCTGTGGGACGTCTTCACCGACCAGGCGATGGGCGGCCTCACCGAGACCCGGAACAGCAAGGTCGAGTCGCTGACGCGCGAGGAGCAGGACGCGTTCTCGGCGCGGTCGCACCAGCGCGCGGCCGCGGCCTGGAAGAACGGCCTGTTCGCCGATGAGGTCGTCCCCGTCGAGGTCCCGCAGCGCAGGGGGGACCCGATCGTGGTTGCCGAGGACGAAGGAATCCGCGGCGACACTTCGACCGAGTCGCTCGGCAAGCTCCGCCCCGCGTTCGACAAGAACGGCACCATCACCGCCGGGTCCGCCTCGCAGATCTCTGATGGCGCCTGTGCCGTCATCGTGATGAGCAAGGCCAAGGCAGCAGAGCTGGGGCTCACATGGCTGGCCGAGATCGGTGCCTCGGGCCAGGTCGCCGGGCCGGACTCGTCGCTGCAGAGCCAGCCCGCCAACGCGATCCGGAAGGCTTGCGAGAGGGAGGGCATCGACGTCTCGACCCTCGATCTCGTCGAGCTCAACGAGGCCTTCGCGGCGGTCGGCATCGCCAGCGCTCGCGAGCTCGGCATCAGCGAGGACAAGGTCAACGTCAACGGGGGCGCGATCGCGCTCGGTCATCCGATCGGCATGTCCGGCGCACGCATCGCGCTGCACCTCGCGCTCGAGCTGAAGCGTCGCGGAGGCGGCGTCGGCGCGGCCGCGCTCTGCGGTGGCGGTGGTCAGGGTGACGCCTTGATCATCCGTGTTCCCGCGTGACGGCTGACGAGGACGCGCCCGCTGTGGGCGCGACCCGGTCCCCGGTCGGGCGGCGCTCGTCACGCGGTCAGCTCAGTGTCCCGGCGCTCGTCGAGCGTTCCCAGGGCGGAGACCCGCGAGCTGTGGCCAGGCTCATCTCGCTCGTGGAGGATGCGTCACCGTTGCTGCGTGAGGTGGCGGCGCTGCTCGCACCGCATACGGGTCGTGCCCAGATCATCGGGGTCACGGGTTCGCCCGGAGTCGGGAAGTCCACGTCCACGTCCGCGCTCGTGACGGCCCTGCGGCATACCGGCAAGCGAGTCGGCGTCCTGGCCGTCGACCCCTCCTCGCCGTTCTCGGGGGGAGCGCTGCTCGGCGACCGGGTGCGGATGCAGGAGCATGCGACCGACCCGGAGGTGTACATCCGCTCGATGGCGAGCCGTGGCCACCTCGGTGGGCTCGCCTGGGCCACACCGCAGGCGCTGCGCGTGCTCGACGCGGCCGGCTGCGACGTGGTGGTGATCGAGACGGTCGGTGTCGGCCAGTCCGAGGTCGACGTGGCGGGCCTGGCCGACACCACCTTGGTGCTGCTGGCACCGGGGATGGGTGACGGTATCCAGGC
>JANLYC010000221.1:0-2496 GCA_031365435.1 Nocardioidaceae bacterium | reverse complement strand
ACGACACCGCCATCCAGTCCATCGACACATGCCGGCTGAGTGCGCGCGAGAGATCGGCCATCACCATGCAGGCGCCCTTGAGGACGCCCACCAGCAGGAGGTCTGCCCCGGCGTAGTCGGCCTCGATCTCGCGAGCCAGCTCGCCCAGGCGCTGCTGGATCTCGTCCTCCGTGATGAGGGTCCGGCTCAGGTCCTTCTCGACGTGGCTGACATCCACAGCAGTTCTCCGCGTGAGTCCGAGTACATGGCGCCATCCGGTCGAGGTGGCGGTCCGGTTGCAGACGCCTTAGCGTCCCACAGCAGCCCGGGTGAACGTGATGGTGCCCTGCTCGCGGGTGGCGAGCACCCCGCCGGGCAGGGTGAGGGGTCCCTGGCCGTGCCAGTCGCCCACGAGCCGATCGAGCTCGTCCACGTGCACGACGAAGAGATCGCGGTTCGGGCAACCCGCCGCCAGTGCCGCCCGTCGCAACACCCGCCGGCGCAGTGCTGTCGGGGCGTCGGTCAGCGCCTGCACATCCAGCGCACCCGCACCGGGCGCGCCGCCCGGGCGGCTCGCTGCCTCGAGCACGCGGTCGGCCTGCTCGTCCAGCAGGTCTGCGTCCAACCGCGCCGCCGCGGCCGTTCTGGCCAGCGCCTCTGTCACCCCCGGCCCGAGCGCCTCCTCGAGTCCTGGGAGCGCATCCTTCCGGACCCGGACGCGGGCGAAGCCACGGTCGTCGTTGTGAGGGTCCTGCCACACGGTCAGTCCACGAGCAGCGCAGGCCCGCAAGGTCTCAGCCCGGCGGACGCCGAGCAGCGGTCGACGGAAGCGGCCGGTGACGGGCGCCATCCCGGACAGCGACCGGGTCCCGCTTCCCCGGGCCAGACCCAGCAGAACCGTCTCGGCCTGGTCGTCCAGCGTGTGTCCCAGCAGGACGGTTGCGTCGTCGCCTCGGCCCGCCCGCTCCAGCGCGGCGTACCGCGCCTCCCTCGCCGCCGCCTCAGGGCCGCCCTCTCGGCCGACCCGGACCTCGACCACCGTGACCGGGTCGCAGCCGAGCGCCGCGAGCCGATCGGCCACCGCTCGCGAGACCGCCCCGGATCCTTCCTGCAGCCCGTGATCGACCACCACCGCCCCGACCAACCAGCCGGCGTTGGCTCCCTCGAACGTCGCACCATCGGCCAGAGCCATCGAGTCTGCGCCGCCGGAGCAGGCCACGAGCACGTGCGATCCTGGTTCGAGGTCGGTCAGCGCCAGCCGTACGGCGCGGCGTACGGCTGCGACAGCGGGATCGAGCGCGTCCCTCATCACACGCGGGGTGGTTGCTCAGCCGTGGATCCGGGTGACCCAGAGCGCGGGGTCCGCGATCTCGTCGCGACTGGGCAGATGGCCCGGCTGCTCCCAGACGGCGTTGAACCCGTCCATGCCCACCTTCTCGATCGCCCCTCGCACGAAGTGCGCGCCATCGCGGTACTGGCGTAGCTTCGCGTCGAACCCCAGCAACCGTCGGACCATCTGGTCAAGAGGTCCGGCGCCCGCGCGCCGCTGGGTGAACCTGGCCCTGATCGTGTCGACGGTGGGGACGACGTCCGGCCCGACCCCGTCCATGACCACGTCGGCGTGGCCCTCGAGCAGGGACATCACGGCGGTGAGGCGTTCGAGCACGGCCCGTTGCTGCGGGGTCTGGAGCACATCGAGCAGCGACACGCCGTCGTCGCCGCGCACGAGCCGACCGACGCTCTCGATGGCATCCCGCATCATCGCGGCCAGCTTGGCGGGATCCAGCTCGGCGCTCTGCAGCAACCCGGCCATCTCGGTGAGCAGATGCTCGCGCAGCCACGGCACCGCCGTGAACTGAACGCGGTGAGTCTCCTCATGCAGGCAGACCCACAGCCGGAAGTCGTGGGGGTCGACTCCGAGCTCCCGTTCGACGTGCACGACGTTCGGAGCCACGAGCAGCAGCCGACCGCCGTGTGCCACACCGGTCGGGGCGCTCGAGCCGGTGTAGAAGGGGTCGAACTGCCCCAGCACCTTGTTGGACAAGTAGGCCAGCAGGCCACCGGCTTCGAGACCGGTCACGCGTGAGCCGATGGCCGTGGTCACCGCTCCGGGTTCACCGCGCTTTTCGCGCATCCTCACGATGAGGGGTCGGAGCACCTGCTTGAAGCCGTCGGCGTTGGCCTGGACCCAGCCGCCGCGGTCCACCACGAGCACCGGCGCGGTGGCCGACTCGGTGTGCAGCCCCGTGAAGGACCGCACATGACCTTCCGACTCCGCGGCCAGCCGTCGCAGGTCGGCCACGACCTCACGAGCCTCGGCATGGCTGACCTCTGGTCCGGGCTTCATCAACCGCTTGGCGGTCGTGACCGCCAGGTCCCAGTCGACCATGTCAGCAGGGCCACCGGGGTGGCCAGGGTCGCTCCCGGCCGGAGTGTGCGTTTCGTCTGCCATGGCCCCCACCGTACGTGGGGTCAGCAGGCGCAGGTGGCGAGCAGGGCCGCCAGCCGGTCCAGCTG
>JANLYC010000198.1:0-2327 GCA_031365435.1 Nocardioidaceae bacterium | reverse complement strand
GCCCAACAGCCGGCCGCCTGGGGAGCGCTCGACCGGCTGATCGAGACGAAGTACTACCCCATGGTGGTCACCCAGTATCCGCGGACCGTGATGCTGCACGGTTCGCGTATCGGCGGCATGAACGCTGACAGCCTTCTCGGCATGCCGACCTGGAAGGACCTCTATGTCCTCCCGCGATGAGAAGCCCGACAGCGCTCCGCGCTCGCGCCCGCAGGATGCCCGCAGAACGGTCACGATCCTCTTCAGCGACCTGGTGGACTCGACCTCGCTCGGAGAAGAGCTCGACGCGGAGACCGTGGTCGAGGTGCTTGACAGCTACTTCGACCGGTGCCGCGAGGTGATCGAGCGCCATGGCGGTGTCGTCGAGAAGTTCATCGGCGATGCGGTGATGGCCCTCTTCGGGATCCCGAAGAGCCACGAGGACGATGCCCTGCGAGCTGTCCGGGCCGCGGCTGAGATGCGGGGCGAGCTCGACCGGCTCAACCGAGATCTCGGGCTCAGTCGCGGGATCCGGCTCGTCAACCGCACGGGGATCAACACCGGAATGGTGGTGAGTCGCCACGTGACCGACGCCCAGCGGATGGCGACGGGCGACGCGGTCAACGTGGCCGCCCGACTCGAAGCAGCAGCTCCCCCCGGGGGCATCGTCCTCGGCGAACCGACCTGGCGACTCGTCCGCCACGTCGCGACGACCTCCCCGCTCGGGTCCCTGCAGCTCAAGGGCAGGTCGGAGCCGGTCGACGCCTACCTGCTCGACGCACTGTCTCCGGTGGACTACACAGTGGGCCGGAGCCCACCGCGACGCCAGCTGATCGGTCGCGCCGGCGAGCTCGACCTCGTCGGGGCGCGGCTGGAGCGGGCCATCCGCGAGGGTACGCCGGAAGCGATGCTCGTCCTGGGCGAGCCCGGCGTCGGCAAGACCCGGCTGATGCGTGAGATCGCGACGCGCTCCCCGGCCGGGGCGCGAGTTCTGACGGCCGCTTGTCGTCCGTACGGCACCACCACGTTCTGGCCGCTCGCCCAACTCGTGCAAGGACTCGACTCCGAGGCCGACACACTCGACCGCGCCGCCCTGGCGCGCATCACCTCACAGGTGATACCGAGCGAACGCCAGCCCGTCCTGGATCGCATCTCGTCGATCCTCGGAATCACCGACGACAGGTTCCCGATGGAGGAGTGCTTCTGGGCCATCGCGCGCCTGCTCCAACGGGTCCGCCTGGATCAGCCCCTCATCCTGCTCCTGGAGGACGTGCACTGGGCACATGACGGGTTGCTCGACCTGCTGGACCACCTTCGGATGGCCGGGCAGGGCGACGGATTTCTGCTGCTCGCGACCGCGCGCCCCGAGATCGTGGAACGGCGCTGGTGGCGACCGACCCCCCATCTCGAGGTGATTCACCTCGGCCTCCTTTCCTCGGCCGAGTGCGACGGTGTCATCGACGGCATGCTCGAGGGACTGCCCGCGCCACCAGCGGTGATGGAACTCATCAAAGAAGCGGCCGAGGGCAATCCGCTGTTCATCGAACAGGTACTCATGACGTGGATCGAAGACGGCGTCCTGACTCGTGGCGATGAGGCTTGGACCCTGACCCAGCCGATCACCCGGGTCGACGTACCGGACACGGTGGCAGCGATCTTCGCGGCACGACTCGACCGGCTTCCGATGGCGGAGCGGGCCGTCCTCGAGGCGGCAGCGGTCATCGGGCCGGTCTTCACGGTGGCAGCCCTTCGACCGATGCTGGCTCACCTCGAATCCGACGTGCTCGACCGATCCGTTCGCGAGCTGATCGTCGATGAGTACCTGCACCCCCTGGGGAGGCCTAGCGAGGATCGACTGGCCTTCGCCCACGCCTCTCTGCGCGACGTCACCTACGAGACCACGCTGAAGAGCGAGCGAGCGGCGCTGCACGAGCGGTTCGCCGACTGGCGCGCGGTCGCCGCTGAGGAAACTCAGCGCGACGGAGTCGTCGGCCATCACCTGGCGCAGGCGTTTCGCTATCGCCGCGAGCTGCGGATCCGCGACGCACACACGGCCGACCTGGCGGCACGGGGTCTCGCCCGACTCATCGCCGAATGTCGGCGATCCCTCGGCATCGGTGACCGCGCGGCAGCGGACCGGCTGATCGTCCGGATCGTCGAACTGGCGCCCGAGGTCGGCACCGCCGGCCCCGACCCCGATCTCTCGTTGCTCGCGGACGTGGCCAAGCTGCTCGTCACACTCGGCCGCTGGACGGATGCCGTCACGATCCTGACCCCGTACGCCGATGGAGGTCCCCCTCCCCTCCTGCGCGACCTGGGGGTCGCCCTGTGCCAGCTCCATCGTGACC
>JANLYC010000186.1:0-6372 GCA_031365435.1 Nocardioidaceae bacterium | reverse complement strand
GTCCCTGATCCTGCGTCGCCTCCGGATCGGTTACGGGGGCGTCGTTGCGGCCTGGGCGATGGCGACCGCGCCGCTGCTCGTTCGCTACAGCGGCTACGCACGCCCGTATGCGCTCCCGTTGATGCTCATGGTCGTCTACGTGTACGCCGCCATGACGTTCGAGGAGACGCGGCACCGACGGTGGCTCGTCCTGGTGGGGGTCAGTGCCCTAGCCATGCCCGCAACCCGGGTTCCCGAACCCAATGTCTTCCTCGGTGTCACGCTGATCCTGACTGTCTGGCGCCTCTGGCGAGGTCACCTCTCCAAGACCCTGGCCATCCCGTTGATCGCCGTCCCGGCGATCGCCATCGCGGCTGTCGGCTATCCCCTCTTTCGGATCCTCGCCCACCAGTCGACCAAGATCTTCGACCTCAGCCCCAGTGGCTTCGTGCATCGATTCCCGGACGGAGTCCACGAGGTCTTCACCGGCTTCCTGCCGCTGCTGAGCCACTACACACCCTGGTGGCCGCTGCTGCTGGTCGCGACCGTGGCCGTCGTCACCATTCCCTCGGCCCGACACCGGCTCGCGGAGTGGTGGTTCTTCTGGCCGTTGCTTGCGGCACCCGTAGTCTTTGCCTTCGCCTACCACTTCCTGAACCCGTACTCGTTCGAGGTCCGCCCCTATCGCGCCCGGATGGCGATCTTCTTCGTGCCCGCCATCACCTTGCTCGTCGCGGCGCTGTGCGCCCCGCTGGTCGGCGCCGCTCAGCGATGGTCCGTACGGTCGCGGGCGATGCTGGGGGCGTTCGTCGCAGCGCTCGTGCTGTCACAGCTTCCTGCGACCGCCGACGTGCTCACGAAGAAGGAGGCGCCGGACTTCCAGCAGGCCGCCTGGGTCCTCACCCACGACGTCTCGCCGCAAGCGATCGTGCTCTACGACTCGGTCAGCATCGTGGGACAGTGGCGCCAGCCCTTCTCCGGCACACCCCGCTACATGGGACACGTCCCGTTCGTCGGCGAGGTGTCCACGCTGATGAGACACCCCGGCGAAGTCCCGACGTCCGGTCCCGTCTTCGTGCTCATCCTCGACAGCGAGTGCGCGACGACCGTCGTCTGCGACGGCGTCAGGGCGCCCTGGGACGGCACGGTCACCGGTTGGCATGTCGCGCGACGCTTCGACCGGTTCACGCTGTACGCACCGGACCAGAAGCTGACTGGCCGTTCGGGCGTCATCGAAGCGATGACCACCTGGGGCCAGGATCTGACGCCGGCGTACGGATATCCCGAGACCTATGTGGCAGCCTCGCTGCTCAAGAAGTCGGGGCAGTCGGCCGCGGGCAAGGCGCTGATCGCACGCATGCTGAGTGATGCCGGAACCGTGCGGGCAGCGATCCAGCAGACCGCTGCCAAAAGACACCTGAACCCGTTCCAGTGAGCGGCTCCCAGCAGTCGGGCGTGAACCCGCACAGCCCTACACTGTGCGGGTGACCGTGCAGCAAGAATCGGACGACGATGCCGGGCGCGAGCAGATCCCGTTCGGCGACGAGCCCGAAGAGCCCGACGAGCTCGACGAGGAGGACATCGACGAATCCGAGGACGAGTTCCCCGGTCAGCATCACGTCGAGTTCCGGACGATCATCCTGCCCAACCGTAAGATCGTCTTCGTCCCCATGCTGAAAGCAGGCTGCACCTCACTGCTCTGGATGCTCGCCCAGGTTGCGGGGTTCACGGCCCGGCGTTTCGAGAAGTCTTCGCTGGGGGCTGTTTCGCCGGCCATGACGATCCACACCATGTCGGCGTGGCCCGATCCCTTCCGGTGGTGCGCGCTCACGGATGAGCAGAAGGACGCGATCGCCGTCGACGACGCCTGGCTTCGCTTCACCACCGTGCGAGACCCGGCGACCCGGCTCTGGTCTGCCTGGCAATCCAAGCTCCTGCTGCGCGAACCCGGTTTCACCCGCCGATTCGGCGACCAGGAGTGGTTCCCGAGGATCCCCGCCAACCCGCACGAGGTGGTCGAGGACTTCCGGGCGTTCGTCCACTCACTGGTGTCGGACAACCCGCCGTACGACGCTCACTGGGCGCCGCAGACCGACTTCATTGCCGCTGCCCCGCCGCTGAACCACGTGGGCCGGCTCGAGTCTCTCGACGAGACGGTCCACCTCGTGGAAGAGCACCTGGGTCCCGGCCTTCGGCCGCTCGCCGGCGAACAGGAGAACCGCAGTCTGCTGCGTTATGACCGAGCCTTGTACGACGACGAGACGGCTGGCCTGGTCAACTCCTACTACGCCAACGACTTCACGCAGCTGGGCTACGAGCCGCTGACCTCGAGCCCCGACGCAGCAGCACTCGACCGCTGGTCGGACGGGACCGCCGGCCGACTCGATGCGATCGGTGCCCTGTGTGGGGCTCACGCGCGTATCGAGGAGCTGCACAAACAGGCAAAGACAGCGAAGCGTCGCAGGCTCAGGGTCAAGGAACTCGAAGTCGAGAATGCCCGTCTCGAGTCGTGGATCGACGCCGCCGCCGATCGGGCTGCGTTGCGGACGTCGTAGCCGGAGCGACGCTGCCACCGCACCACATCTGGATTCGTTGGCCACCCGGGTGCCCCGTACGATACGGACCATGCATGACAACGAGCCCGACGACTCAGCGACGTCGCCGGAGCGCTGGCGGCAGCACCCGCGGAGGCTGGTTCTGGTCGCCGGATCGGGACGCAGCGGCACCAGCACGATGTCGGGAATCCTGCAGCAGCTCGGGCTCTACGTCCCTCAGCCGGAGGTCGTCGCCGACGACTCGAACCCCCGCGGTTTCGGCGAGCCGCAGCTCGTGGTGGATCTCCACAATGCGTTGCTGAGCCGAGCCGGGGTCCATGCGTCCGACGCCCGCCCGACCGCCTGGACACTGGCCGAGGAGGCCGTCACCGACAGCGTCTCGAGCGCGCTCGACCGGTGGGTGGTCGAGCAGTTCACGCAGGCAGAGGTCGCTGAAACCACAGAGATCGTGATCAAGGACCCGCGGCTTGCCTGGTTCCTCCCGATGTGGCAGAACGCGGCACGCCATGCTCAGGCCACGCCCTGCGTGGTCACGATGCTGCGGCCGCCGTACGAGGTGGTCGGAAGCAAGTCTCGCTACTACGGCGGCCGGATGGCAGACAGCAACCGGACAGCCGCCTGGGTCAACATGATGCTCCAGACAGAGCACGCGACGCGGTCGAGTCGGCGTGCTTTCGTGAGCTACCACGGGCTTCTCGACGACTGGACCACCGCGCTCTATCGCGTCGGTGAGGTCCTCGGACTCAGCGGCGTCGAGAACGCCTCGACCGACGACATCCGTCGCGTGCACCAGTTCGTCGACCCAAGTCTTCGGAGGGTGAAGATCGGCTGGAGCGACATCGAGGTCCCGGCCGCGCTACGAGATCTCGCCGACGAGACTTGGGAGCAGCTGAACACGCTCGTCGAGCCGACCGCGGACGAGGAGCTCGTCCACAAGAGACTCGACGAGCTCCGCGAGGCGTACGCCGGGCTGTACCACGACGCCGAGCTCGTCGCCATGTCTTCTGTGATCGCGGCCCGACGGACGAGGCCGACCCCGGGGGCGACCACCAAGCGCCGAGCCGCGCCCGGTCGGCTGGATCGCGTCGCCCAACTCGTGCCGCATTCTGTGCGGGCCAGGATCCCAGCCGGCATCCGGCAGCGCGCGCGAGCCGGCATCTCGCGCCTTCGAAGGGTGGGTCGATGACGTCTCCGGACACCTCACCGGTGATGCACAACCTGGAGGGTCACGGCGACTTCGACGTCGCGTGGCCCTGGCTCAACCAGACGCTCGCACCGGGGCTCACCACCGTGCTCAGGGTCAAGAACGAGGCCCGCTCGATGCCTCGGGTGCTGCCCGGCATGCTGCGCGCCACCGATCGCGTCGTCGTCGTCGACAACCAGTCCGAAGACGGCACGGCTGACGTGGCCCGGCAGGTCGCCGCGGAGCTCGGGCTGTCCGATCGGTTGGTGGTCAAGGACTATCCGTTCGACGTCAGCAGGTGCGGGCTCGAGCATCTGTGGACCCCCGACCGGTCGGTGCACAGCCTGGCCTACTTCTACAACTGGTCGTTCTCGCACGTCTCCACGACATACTCCATGAAGTGGGACGGCGACATGGTGCTGACGCCGGAGGGGATCGCAGTCCTTCGCGATCTCGGGTGGCAGCTCGATGGCGACGTGCTGGTCACCATCCCGCGACACCCCCTCTTCGTCGAGAGCGAGTCCGTCGCCTACCTCGACCGAGGCACGGCAAACATCGAGCCCTACGTGTTCCCCATGGCATCGGGCTACGGTCACGTCAAGGCGTTCGAGTGGGAGCTTCGACTCCATCCCGAGGACATCACCCGGCTGCGGTTGCCCGAAGGTCTCTGCGTCGAGTTGAAGTACCTCGACTCCGACGAGTTCGCGCACTGGACCGCCCCGGACTCCTTCGCCGACAGCATCAGGACCGGACGCAAGCGCCGTGAGTGGGAGGTCTTCCACGCGTTGGCTGAGGGTCGGTGGCGAGAGGTCGGTGACATCGAGCGCATCGAGGCGCCGGCCGGCGTCAACGTCATCGACTACGTCACCGAACGGTGGCTGCCCCAGTCGCACCGGCCGGTGTTCGTAGGCGGGCTGGAGTTCCCGGTCACCCCAGGCGAGCTCCCGATCGACCCTGATCGCCGGGGACCTGACGGCCGGCTGCTCGAGACGCCGGAGATACGTCAGGGCGTGCGCCGAACCACCGAGACCGAAGATGTGGACGACATCGACGGAGCGGCGACGCCTGCTCGAGTCCGCCGAGTGGCAGAAGCGGCCACGGAGGCCACCAAGGAGCTCCCGGACGCGAGCAACAGGCGGGTGCTGATGGTGGCCGGGTCCGGTCGCAGTGGCACCAGCCTGCTCGCCGGCATCGTGGCACAGCTCGGCCTGCACGTTCCGCAGCCCGAGATCAGTTCCGACAGCAGCAACCCGCTGGGCTTTTCCGAGCCGGCATGGGTCGTCGAGTTCAACGACCGGCTGCTGCGGCGAGAGCTGGTCGAGGTGTCGGATGCCCGTCCCCAGGCCTGGTTCATCACGACCCGCCTGTCCGTCCAGCCGCGCGCCCGGCTGCTGCTCTTCGAATGGTTCAAGCTGCAGTTCGAGCAGGCGGACGAGCTCGTGATCAAGGATCCCCGCCTGTCCTGGTTCCTCGGCATGTGGCGGGCGGCCGCCCTGCGTCACGGCGCCCAGCCCAGCTTCGCCACGATGTTGCGGCATCCGACGGAGGTGGTGAGCAGCAAGTCTCAGCAGTACCCCGGACCGGCCGGCAACACCAACCGGACCGCCGCCTGGATCAACCTCATGCTGTTCACCGAGCGCGCGACCCGAGGGTCCCGGCGTACGTTCATCGAGTACGACGACCTGCTCGACGACTGGGCGAGCGTGATCCGCCCGATGGGCGACGCGCTGGGCCTTCACTCGATCGCCACAGCCAGGACGGCCGACCTCCGCCGGGTCGAGGAGTTCGTCCGGCCGTCCTTGCGTGGCAGCCACGGGGGCTGGGACGGACTCGGCGTATCGGCGCCGGTGCGTGACCTGGCAGAGGAGGCGTGGACGCAGCTACGCAAGCTGGCCAAGGGCGAGGACACCGCCTCGCAGGCGACGGCACTCGACCAGCTTCGGCGGGACTACATGCGCTTCTACGCCGAGGCCGAGGGCATCGTGGCGTCGTCGATCGACGCCGCGACGCCCAGCGGTCCCCCGAACGACGCGTTCCTGGTCGAGTTCGAGCGCAGCCTGACGTAGCCGGCGCTCAGGTGAGGCCCTTGTCGGACAGGAACTGGGCCGCGACGTCCTCCGGCTTCTGCCGTTCGACGTCGACCTTCGCATTCATGGCGGCCAGGTCGCCTGTGGTCAGCGCAGCCGAGAGCTTGTCGAACATGGCGGTGAGGTCGGGGTTGGCCGTGAGGAAGTCCGTGTTGACCGCGGGCGTGAGGTTCTGCGCCGGCTGGATGCCCTTGTCGTCCTGGAGCAGCACGAAGCCCGCCGCAGCGAGGGTGCCGTCGGTCGTTCCGGTCTCACCCATCTGTGCCTCGCCACTCTTGACCGCGGCCTTCATCTGCGCGCTCGCGAAGTCCAGCGGCACGATGCTGCTGATGTCGATGCCATAGACGTCCTTCAGCCCACCCGCACAGTCGGAACGACCTTCGCAGTCCGGTGGCGCCGCGAGCTTGATGGGCTGCCCGAGACCGGCCAGGTCCGACAACGTGGTGAGGTTGTTGTCGGTGGCGAACTGCTCGGTCACGAAGAACGCGTTCTGGTTCGTGGCATCCGACGGCGGCAGGATCGAGATCCCCTTCTTCTCGGCCAGCGGCTTGAGTGCGGCCAGCGTCGC